>JAIECC010000121.1:0-9586 GCA_029068665.1 Lachnospiraceae bacterium | reverse complement strand
ACAATAATGGGCAGAACCGATATCAAAACTTCTTTTGCGTATGGAGGGAGCTCTGCCCCAAATTCAAACACAACATCACGCATAGTCGCCGCACTGGCAATTTCCGAAGCAGCATACATGGTTTCTTTCGGATTATAAAAAAGGCCAAGAATCAGAACTGCCAGAATCGGACCGCCACTGGATAATGCAATCAGACCAAAGCTGTCACTGGAGGAATCCTTCTCACTCCGAATGGAGGATATGCCCACACCCATTGCCATAATAAAGGGAACTGTCATGGGTCCGGTAGTCACGCCTCCCGAATCAAAGGCCACGGCCAGAAAATCCTTTGGAACAAAAACAGAGGCTCCAAGAAGCAGAACATACATACCAATCAGAAGGATTGACAGGTCTACCTTCCACACAATTCGCAATACTGCAATGGCAAGAAAAATACCAACGCCAAAGGCAACCGTAAAAATCAGGTTCATGTTGGGAATCGAAGGCACCTGTTCAGCCAGCACCTGTAAATCCGGTTCCGCTATGGTAATAATCACTCCCATGACCATGGAAATAATAGCAACCGTAGCTATTCTCTTCGATTTTGTAAGCTGTATACCAATTCCTTCTCCCAGGGGGTCCATTGCCATCTCCGCACCAAGCTGAAACAGCCCCATTCCCAGAATCAGCATCACTGCACCGGCAAGAAACATAACAACAATATCAATGTTCAGCGGTACAACAAAAATACTTAACACCAGAACAATACCGGTAATCGGAAGAACAGCAGAAAGAGATTCCATTATTTTCGCTTTTAGTTTGGGGTTCATATATTTACTCTCCTCCTGTCTAAGTCAAACTATAAAAAAACAAAATCGGCATGGTGCCACTATACTTCTAAAGAAATCGGCACCTTTTCTTCTTCAATTAAATCCAGCATGATCGATACAATATTCGCATCAAACTGGGTCCCTGCATTGGATTTCAGTTCCTCTATGATACGTTCCTTATCCATGTCCTTCCGGTAACACCTTGCACTGGACATGGCATCATAAGAATCCGCCACACAGATGATTCTGGCAAAAAATGGGATTTCCTCTCCCTTTAATCCTTCATTGTAACCGGTTCCATCATACCGCTCATGATGATACCGGGCTCCCTCACTGATACCGGGTAAAGATGAAAAATCTTTTAAAATTTCACCGCCAATGGACGGATGACTCTTAATAATTTCCCGTTCTTCCGGAGTCAGTGCTCCGGGCTTATTGAGAATCTTATCGGAGATACCGATTTTCCCGATATCATGAAGCAGGGCAATATAATAAATCCGTTCCTGTTCATCCTTTGACAGCTTCAGCCTTTTGGCAATTTCCAGGGAATATGCCGCCACACGGACCGAGTGACCATTGGTATACTTATCCTTCGCATCTATGGTATTGGCAAAGGTCTTTAGAGCCTGCTCTATGATACTCTGATATGCCGCCTGCCGCCGCTTCAGCCGCACTGTATTTATTAGAATAGCAAGCCATACAAGCAATATTACCAAAAGCACAGCAATAATGCCAATTATCACCCAGAACCAGGTATGTTCCCAAAGCATATACTCCTTATGAATCTTTACCGTATACGGTGTTCCCACAGCGTTTCCTTCTCCGTCCAGCACTTCCAGTACAAACTCATAATCACCGCCGGAAAGGTTCGTATAGCTGACGCTCATAGGCTGAGTATTCGTAATAGTATATGCTTCTTCATCAAAGCCCATTAACTGATATTGAACCGTAATTTCCTTTTCTGTATAGGACAGAACCGCAAACTGAAAGGTCAAACGGGTTACCTCACCATCCAGCTCCAACAGCTCCGGTTTTTCGTATATATCATTATCCACCTCCACCTGACTGATGACTGCACGAAGGACCTTCTGCTCCGTTTCCAATTCATCCAGCTTCAGAATGGATAATCCACTACTGGTACACAGATAATAGCTTCCATTTTTCTCTGTATTCCAGTTATTTGCATTCAAAGTTCCGGTCAGGCCGTCGGAAACACCGATATTCCTTACTTCTGTTTCCTCACCGGAAAGCAGCTTCTCCCGATTCAAAATATGAATTCCATTACTTTGCATCAGCCACAGGTCTTCCCCGTTTAAATACAGGTCAAATATACTGCCTGCACTTTTCTCATAGTTCTGCAGCACACGAAATTCCTGAAAGTCCCAGTAAAACAGCTCATTTCCTGCACTGATAAACATACCCTGTCCCTTTTCATCCGGAAGCATCCGCAGCACAACACCGGAAGAAAGTCCTTCATCAAACCCATAATGGGTTATCTGCTCTCCCTGAATGGCAAAAAATCCCTGTCCATCACTGCCTGCATACAAAGTGCCATCCGCTCCCTCGCACAGGCAGAGAATAATCGGATAGGTCAATCCATTCTCCTCCGTAAAATTCTGTACCACCTCATGATTCTCCAGAATACTGACTCCTCCCTGGGTCGCTACGGCAATCCTTCCATCGGAGCATTCCAGAATCATTCGAATCTGACCGCTTGCCATACCATTCTCCGGAGTAAACTCCGTTATGGTTTCTTCTTTCGGATCATACAACAAAAGCCCATATTGATAATAAGTACCAATCCATATATTTCCGTCACTATCACATAAGATATTCCGTATTCGAATCCCCTCCAGCATCTGTGTCAATTCATTTTCCACAGGCATGAGATCCTTATCCCTTACAATCAACCCGGTATCCGTTCCCAGATAATAATCATCCCCGCATAAGGCTACTGTATTAATGGATATCTCGGAAAGACCTGCGGCTTCATTTCCATTGTAGAATATTCCATCTACCAGATGAAGGACACCATAACTGGTAGATGCCAGCCAGACATTCCCTTCATAATCAAAGGCAACCGTATTAACAGCTGTCACATGTTTTCCTACTACCGTATGCCACTGTCCTTTCGAATCCAGATATCCGGTACCATTCAAAGCCGCTATCCACACATTTCCTTCTGCGTCCTGCTTTATCTCATTAACGGTAGAAATCTCTCCGGTAGAGTATTTATGTAATAAAAAGGATTCCGAATTATATTCCTGATTCCGAAATTCTACCTGATAGACCAGATTTTCACTGGTACCCAGATATAACCCATTCTCCCCTGTCTGCCCTGCGCAATAAATCGGTGCCTCCAGCAATTCATTGGAATCAAAGGTATAAATCACCTCGCCATCCATAAGCAGCATTGCAATTCCGTCATTCATACAGGTCCAAAGTACATCATTCTCATCCACTGCCATACTGTAAACCGTTGTCCCATAAACTGCATCATTCACCCGAACCATCCCGTCTTTTTCAATCCTTGCCAGACCGGATGTAGTACCTACATAGATCGTTCCATTATGGTCCTCTGCAAAAGAGCGGACAGACAGAAATTCCGTTTCATCCTCATAGCCATAATGGGTAAACTCATTATTCTCATAAAGATATACCCCTCTGTCGTTGGTTCCGATCCACAATCTTCCCTTGCTATCTTCAAACAGAGAGCGGATGCTGGAGGAAAGAATCATTCGCTCATTGGAATAATTCCGAAAGTTGGTGCCATCATAGCGAATCAGTCCGCCATAGCTGCCGATCCAGACATATCCATCCTGGGTCTGCAGCACCGTATTAGCCTCACCGGTAGGAAGTCCGTTGGTTTCATTATATTCATAAATAACCCAGTCCTGAAGTCCGGAATGGTTTTCAGCAAATACAACACCCGGCCGCATCACACAAATAGCCAAAATAAGTACTATAGCGCAAATCATGCTCCCTGCTCTTTTCATTCTTCTATCCTTCCCTGCCTGTTTTATCATTTATCCGTACTGTTTTATCTCTTAATTTATATCATAAATCGGTAATCACCGCAAGTAAATGCAGGTCCTGCGGTTCTCCATACTCTTTATTTTCTTCTTTGACAAAATAAGGATATTTGTGATATAGTTTTAATACAGCGTGTAGCATTTCTGCGTAAAACCAGTTGCTACAGGCTATTTTTTTATGTCTAAATATAGTAAGGAGGTTTCAGAAATCTATGAAACAATCAGAAAAGAATGATAAGATGGCTGAGATGCCCGTTAAAAAACTAATGCTTGTTATGGGGGCACCTATGATCGTCTCTATGGTGCTTCAGGCACTTTATAATATCGTTGACAGTGCCTTTATTTCAAATATGGCACAAAATGGTGAAGCCGCTTTAAACGCATTAACACTTGCCTTTCCGTTTCAGATGCTTATGGTAGCCATTGGAATCGGTACCGGTATCGGAACCAATGTGCTTGTTGCCAAGGATCTGGGTCTGGGCGATAAGGACCGTGCCAGCAAGGTGGCTGGAAATGCACAGTTTTTAGCAATTGTCATTTACTTTGTCTTTTTATTATTTGGTATTTTCGGTGTTCAATTTTATATATCAACTCAAACTACAAATCCGATGGTATACGATATGGCTGTAGGCTATCTGAGAATTTGCTGTATTGCTTCCCCTGGTGTAATCTTCTTTGCCATTTATGAAAAACTGTTACAGGCAGCCGGACATTCCATGCATTCTACCATTGCACAGATTGCAGGTGCAGTTACGAATATGATTCTTGATCCCATCATGATTTACGGCTGGTTCGGCTGTCCGGAACTGGGAGTGAAGGGTGCCGCCCTTGCAACCGTAATCGGCCAGTGCGTATCCTGGCTCCTTGCCTTCCTCTTTCATATAAAAGTCAATACGAATCTTTCAAAAAAACTGCGATATTTAAAGCCCTCATCTGAAGTTATCCGAAAAATTTATGTTGTCGGACTGCCGGCAATTATCGCACAAGCACTTATGTCTGTTATGACCTATGGCCTTAATATCATTTTCGTTTCCGTCAGTGAAGCAATGGTTACAGCATACGGGCTTTACTATAAGATTCAACAATTCATTTTATTTGCAGCATTCGGTCTGCGTGATGCCATTACCCCAATTGTCTCCTATGCCTATGGTATGGGAGACCAAAAGCGCATACGAGAGGGCATCAAATATGGACTTTTATATACGCTTATCATTATGGTAATCGGAACCATTATCACCGAAGGTTTTGCATCACCCTTTGCAAAAGTGTTCAGTCTGTCCGGAGAAACAGAAGGAGTCTTTATAAGTGCCATGCACATCATATCCATTAGCTTTCTGTTTGCAGGAATTAACATCGCATTGCAGGGTGTATTTCAGGCATTGAACCGAGGGCTGGCATCCCTGATTGTTTCTCTTGGCAGACAGCTCATTTTTGTATTGCCGGTGGCTTGGATCTTCGCTCAGCTTACATTGAACTTCCAAATGCCACTCTGGATTATATGGACCACTTTTCCTTTGTCCGAAATCCTGACTGCAATTATCGCCTGTTTCTTATTACGAAGAAACAATTCCTTGACAACTCAATAGAATTATGATAATATATTTGAGTCGAACAGCTGGAAGAGCGTAGAATCACGACGATTCTACGCTCTTATTTTTTTGTCCGTCGTAGTTTTCAGGAAGCTTTCTCTCTGATAAAGACTCCAAATTTATCTTTCAGGAGGATTTTTGATATGAATCAGTCAGAAAACAGTCAATTCTTGGGAACCGAGAAAATCTCAAAGCTCATGCTGAAATTTTCCATTCCCTGCGTACTCTCTCTCTTGGTGAGTGCCCTCTACAATATTGTAGATCAGATTTTTATTGGCAACAGTGAGCTAAGTGCTCTGGGAAATGCAGCAACCGGTGTTGTATTTCCAATCTTTATTATCGCACAGGCATTTGCCTGGTGCTTTGGTGACGGCTGTGCCGCTTATCTCAACATCTGCCAGGGCAGAAAGGATACCCAGTCTTCCCATAAAGCAATCGGCACCGGTATCATCATAACCTTTGCTGCCAGCCTTTTACTTATGGCAATCTTTTTTCCATTAAAAACACAGCTTTTAACTCTATTCGGTGCATCGGAAAACAGTATCGGAATGGCAGTAGAATACTTTAATATCATTTTAGCATTTTTCCCAATTTATATGCTGTCCAACATGATGAATGCAGTCATCCGTGCAGATGGAAGTCCATCTGTATCCATGGCTTCCATGCTGCTTGGTGCAGTCATCAACATTATTTTGGACCCTGTATTTATTTTTGGTATGCACTGGGGCATGACAGGAGCTGCTCTTGCAACCATCATCGGACAATGTGTTTCCTTTATCATCAGCTTGATCTATTTCTTCCGTACCAAGACCTTCAAGCTGACCAAAAACAGCTTTGTTCCTGATTTCAAAGCATTTTCCAGTGCATTAAAGCTGGGTACTTCTTCCTTTATTACCCAGATGACCATCGTTATTATTTCGCTGGTCTGCAACATTATGCTTGCAAAGTATGGTGCAATGTCTCAATATGGCGTGGATATTCCAATCGCAATTATCGGAATTGAAAGCAAGGTATTTACCGTTGTCATTAATCTGGTGGTAGGAATCGTACTTGGATGCCAGCCGATTATCGGCTACAATATCGGTGCGAAAAATTATGACAGAGTAAAGCAATTATACAAGTCAATCCTACTATGTACCATTGGTATCGGTCTGGCTTCCACATTACTGTTTGAATTAGCTCCACAGGCAGTGGTAGGTATTTTTGGAACCCCTACGAATATCCCGAATCCCGAAGACTATTGGATTTTCGCAGAGAAAACCTTCCGGATTTTCCTTTCCCTTGTTACCTTTACCTGCACCATAAAAATGACCTCCATTTTCTTTCAGGCAGTTGGAAAGCCGGTACAGGCAGTCGTTTCCTCCATGATCCGGGATATTGTATGCTTTATTCCGCTGATTCTTATCCTGCCTATGTTCTTCGGAATTGAGGGAATTTTATTTGCTGCACCGGTTGCCGATTTTATTGCCATGATTGTGGCAGTCAGCCTTACCGTTGCATATATGAGGTCCTTAAAAGGCAAAGCCGTATCAAAGGAAAGAGATGTGGCAATCAAAGAAAGCAAGAAGGGCGTTATTATTACCATTGCAAGAGAGCATGGCTCTTCCGGAAAACAAATCGGCAAGCTTGTGTCCGAAAGGCTGGGTATTCCTTTTTACTATAAGGAAATGACTGCACTTGCTGCACAGGAAAGTGGATTGAATCAGGAATTTATCTCTGATCTGAATGCCAATTCTCCAACCTTAATGCACGACCTGTATCTGAGTACCAACGTGGTACAGCAGGCAGTGCTTGCACAGGATAAAGTAATACGAAAGATTGCCGACAATGGAAGCTGTGTGATCGTTGGAAGAGCTGCAGATTATGTACTCCGTGACTATTCCGATGTTGTTCGAATCTTTATTTACGCTCCAAAGAAGTTTAAGATTCAGCGGGTAATGGAGGTGTATGGGGATGATCGGGAAGCAGCAGAGAAAAACATCCACCGTTCCGACGAAGCAAGAGCCGCTTATTATAAAAACATCTCCGGAAGCAACTGGGGGGAACGTAAAAATTATGAACTGCTGGTTGACAGTTCTGTAGGGCTTGAAGCTTGTGCTGATGTGATATGCGAATATATTCAATCAACCCAAAGCAATTAATATGAATTAACAGAAATAGTATTGCCCAGCCAGAAGATTTTCTTCCGGCCGGGCAAATATTCTTTCCGATATTAATCCCTCTCCCTGCTGATAATTTCAGGGTTTCTTATACATTCAACATAAGCGATTGGAATGCGTGCCTTCATTTCTTTACAATTCTTAACCTTCCACCCGTTCCTTTCAAGGAATTCTTTATATTCGCTTATTCTCCATTGATGTTCAAATTTTATTCCTGCAGCTTTCAGTATTCCAGACCATATATTACTGATAAATCCGTCTTTGTGATTAATAAAATTAGGAGCAATCAATATGCCTTTATTTTTTAATACCCTGTTAATCTCCTGAAGTGCTTTCTCCGGCTCAGGCATGACATGAAGCGCATTGGCAATCAATACTACATCAAAGGAATCATCATCAAAGGGAAGCTGCTGTGCATCTGCAACTTCAAATGTCAGATTATCCGGATATTTTCCCTTTTTTGCTTCTGCAATCATTCCCTCTGAATAGTCCGTGGCAATCATTCTCTTTGCAGCATACGCAACATGCTTTGCCAATAATCCGGGACCAGTGGCAATTTCCAGCACATCCTTTCCCTTAATAACCTTTGGAATACGTTCATACATGCCTTTATAAGCTTTACAATCTGAACGCATTGCTTTTTCATATATTGGTGCATATATATCCCATATCTTTTTCTTCACCTATCCAACCTCACTTATCTATCTTTTCTAATGATTACTATAATATCAGCATACCGTCAAAAACACAACTTCTAGCCCAAAGCTACATCCAAAGCCATCATAATCGTAAAGCCTGCCGCAAACAGAACGGTACCTAAGTTAGAGTGTGTGCCTTCTGACATTTCCGGAATCAGTTCCTCCACCACCACATACACCATAGCACCGGCTGCAAAGCTTAACAGGTATGGCAGAAGTGGAACCATGATTCCCGCTGCAAGTATGGTCAACACCGCCCCCACCGGCTCCACGGCACCGGAAATTGTTCCGTAAAGGAATGCTTTTCCCTTGCTGACTCCCTCCGCCCGCAAGGGCATAGAGATGATAGCCCCCTCCGGAAAATTCTGTATGGCGATTCCTAATGAAAGTGCCAGTGCTCCCATGGCAGTAATTCCGGCATCTCCAGACATCCATCCGGCATAGACTACACCTACAGCCATCCCTTCTGGCAGGTTATGAAGTGTTACCGCAAGGACCAGTAATGCCTGCTTCTGCAGACTGCTTTGAGGTCCCTCTGCCTTACTGCTATTCATATGCAGATGGGGAACCGTCCGGTCCAAAAACAGCAGGAACAGAATACCAATCCAGAAACCCACCATTGCAGGCACAAATGCCCACTTTCCCATAGCCGCGGACTGCTCCATGGCCGGAATCAACAGGCTCCAGATTGAAGCCGCTATCATAACTCCTGCCGCAAAGCCGGTCAAAGCCCGCTGAACCAAAAGATTCAGCTTATTTTTCATGAACAGCACACAAGCAGATCCAAGCGCCGTTCCAAGGAATGGTATCAAAATACCCTGAAAAACCTGTACCTGCATAGCATCACCTCTTAAATGCGGAAAGCAAGCCCTTCTTCTCATAAGGCTCACTATGCACAGATACAGCATCATAGCCTGTCTTTGCTATCACGTCCTTCAGTTCCTGCTCCGGAATATCCTGCTCTGCAACAATAACCGTCTGATTCTTTGTATGCGAACTTGTTACCTTTTTTACCTGAAACGCATTTCTTACTGCTTCGTTGATATGTGCCTCACACATACCACATGCCATACCTTCTATATGCATTGTAATCTTAACCATAACACATATCCTTTCTTGTAATCATATAGCCAATCCTCGTTAGTTTTATCTAACTTTTGATTTTAGTATATGCGGCTTCCGTTTGTTAGAAGCCGCTAACTTATTTATAATATACAACTGTCGCCATTATATTGTCAATATTTTCCAAATAATCTATCTTCTTTTTAGTTATCACAAGCCACTGGTGCAACATACAAC
>JAIECC010000120.1 GCA_029068665.1 Lachnospiraceae bacterium | reverse complement strand
ATGAAAGCGTTAAATCACTTTCATTTTCTGCTCTGTCCATTAAAGCCGCATATTCTTCCATGCGATACTCGATTGCTTCCTCATAGCTCTCAGTATCAACATTCAGACCGACCGGCATCTGATTCATTTTCTCTCGTAAATCTTCAAGAAGTATCTCGTAATCCTCATAGCTGTAAATCCACTCAAAACTATATCCATAAAGTTCAAAACAAGGAGCTTTTCGTATGGTTCCTTCGTCAAAATACTGATCTATCATCTTCCTCGCAGCAGTTTCATCCAGATCTGCCATCCGGACAGACCAAACCGGAATGGCTGATATGTCAGGTACAATAACATCTGCCTGTATTTCAATATTACAATCCAGATTGTCCGTAATCCGTTCCGGCGCATTGACCCTGCTGCGGACCATAGTGCCGTCATCTTCAATGGAGTTATCACTTATAAGAGTCAATCTTCCTTCCTTATTCACAATGGATTCCGTATCAGGTGTTTCCAAACAGCCCGTCATACATAATATGGATAAGCTGCTGAGCAGCGCTATCATACTCTTTTTCGTTCTTTGCCTCATAAAACCGCTCCTTCCTCTTTTTTGCTTTTCTTATAGTATCATCCAAATGTATCCGAAATGTATCTGAAATAAAAAAATTCCCTTTTAATCAAACCTGTGTATTTATCACACTTATCTGCTTAAAAGGGAATTTTTTCCTTTTTAATTTTCTCCTGCTCCCTCCTGCTCCAGCCGTACTGTAAAGGGAGTCAGACTAAACCAGCATTGCCGGTCATTCCATCGCAGGGAATATACGAATTTATCGTTATTTACAATATTTTTAACCTCTCTTACGGCTTCTGCATAAGAAGTAATATCCGTTGAGGCACTTAACAATATCTGCTTTTGCCCAAGTCCCGGGGAACTGCCGGCTCTCTGCCCTGCATTCAGACCATAAACCTCGTTCCACAATTCATACTGGGGCTGATATCCATTGGTACCGGCGATATCAAAGGTAGACTGAATAGGCTGTATCCTTTGATAATAATCCAGTAATGTACCTGAAAGCTCCGATATCTGTTCTGCCTTCCGCATCCACTGCGTATCCAGTCTATAGTTCTCTCCCTGCATACCTGCCGCCAGAATCATACCGGAGGTATCGTCCAGCAGTACCGTATGCCGCATGGAACCATCATAATACTCCAATTCTACCAGCCATACATAGCATACATAGGAATCAAAGATGGCATCTGAAAATTGATACAGCGTTACCGTTGGACGATACCAGTTACTATATGTGCTTTCCGGGTCCTCCGGATAGAAACCGATCTCATAATACACTTGAAGCTCTTCTTCCACATGCTCCAATACACTTTGATAATCCATATAACAATAGCCTGCCAGCTCTAAGTCGCCTTTTTGTCCACTTTGCTGATTGGGCAGACTCTCCTCCGGTATCCGGGAAATATTCAGCATTTCCTGCTGGTCTGCTTCCATCCAATTACTTTCCCACTCACCACTGATCAGCTTCATCCGTTCATACAGAGTCATCTGTACTGCTGTCTGAGTGCGAGAGGAATAATAAGAGGCGGAAGCCTGATGAACGGTATTCTTATTGCGGTCTGCCTGTGCATTGACAAGCATTCCCGGTAAAATCATACAAAAGAGCGCAAGCAGAACACTTAAGACCAGAAACATCACTTCTTTTCGATTCCATCTATGCTTCATTTGTATCCATCTCCTTTCCCGGCAGAAGAACACGCATGGTCGTTCCTTTCCCCACTGTACTTTCAATCAGAAATCTTCCCTGATGTACCTCTATAATCAAGGAAGTAGTTGCAAGTCCCAGCCCTGCCCCTCCCTGCTTTCTTGCCCGGGACTTGTCTACCATATAAAAAGCTTCACAAATTTTATTTACCTCTTCCTCCGGTATACCACAGCCGTCATCCTGAACCTGAATTTCATAGAGGGGAGAACCTTCCGACTCCCGATTCCATATACCACACATACGAATCTCATCTCCCGGCTTCGAGGCTTTCCGTGCATTATCCACCAGGTTAATAAAAACCGTCTTCAACAAATCCCGGTCTCCTTCCAGAATGGCCGGCTGCATATCCACGGAAAATGAAATATCCTCACGCTCTAAAATCGGCAGGATGCTATCCTGGATTTCTTCTCCAAACACCTGGGCATAAATCTTCTGCTTCTCAATATCCTTCCTTTTCAGGGCAATCAGGTCAAACAGCTTCAAAGACATGCTTTCTAACCGCTTTCCCTCCTGAAAGATATAGTTTGCAGTCAATATCTGCTGTTCCTTCTCCATTTCCTTCGAACGGAGCATATCAGCATAGCCGATTACCGCAGTCATAGGAGTCTTAATCTCATGGGTAAAGCTTGCCACAAAATCCTCCTGCTGTCTTGCATGATCCTTTAACTCCTGCACATGACCTTCAATTGCTTCTGCCATGCTGTCAAACTTCTCTGCCAATTCACCGATTTCATCATTGGATATCAACTGTGTCCGTACAGAATAATCCCCGGAAGCAATAACGGATGCCGTATTATTCAATTGCTCAATGGGTTTTGTCAGCCACCAGCTGATAACAGAAATAGCACCGCCGCATACAATCAAAGCCGCTGCCATAATAATCTGAAAGAAACGAATCTGTTTCTCATTCTCCCGATATATATCAGAAATGTCCCGCTGATTCACCAGATACATATTACTGTCATTCACACGAATCAGACTTGCTATAGTAAGGATTTCGTTTTGATCCTGTTCCTCTATGGTATAATTCCGCTTTCCACGTTCCAGATAATCCAACAGCTCCCAGTTGAAATCCAATTCTTCTCCATTGGTATAAATGTACTGACGCTCTCCATCTAAGAAACAAAACCTGGTACCGGTACCTTCTACCGTACCAGCTATTTCTTCACCGATTTCACCAATCTGTTCCATAGAGTAAAAACTGTCATTTACCAGTAGGTCCACCACCGCAGATTCTACAGCAGATACTACCATCTGATGCTCCTCCATGGCCCGGTCCATCTGCATATCCATGGATACCCGATAGCTGTTATGTATCATCAGGTATCCTATCACCCCCAGGCTTACCGCCATCAGCATAATATTCGTTATTAATACCTTAAGCTTAAAACTCATACCCTATACCTCTAACCGATAACCACAGCGGTAAATCGTCTTCAAACAGCCTTCTAAGCCCAGCTTCTTACGCAGTCTCTGTACGTGCAGATCCAGAGTTCTGGTATCTCCGGTAAATTCTGTCTCCCAAACCGCCTCATAAATCTTATCCCGAAACAGGGTAATATTCTGATTTCTGGCAAAGAGCAGCAAAAGTTCGAATTCCTTTGGAGTCAATTCAATCTCCTTCTGGTCCTTCCATACCAGACGCTTCTCAATATCAATACGAACATCCTGTATCTCAAGGCTGCCTTCCTCCAGCTTATGATAGCGGCGCAGTACAACCTTAACCCGCGCCAGCAGCTCTACAATCTCAAAAGGCTTTACAATATAATCCTCTGCTCCTAATTCCAACCCTTTTACCCGATCCTTCAAGGCAGCTTTTGCTGTAATAAAAATAACCGGAATCTCTAAGGGGCGGATATAATCCAGCAGCTCATATCCATTGACTTCCGGAAGCATAATATCTAACAATGCCAGATCATAGGTATGCTCCTCCAACAAATCACAGGCGGTCATACCATCAAAGGCGCAGGTACACTGATAGCCAGCATCCGTCAAATTCATATAAATCAAATCCGATATTGCCTTTTCGTCTTCTACAATTAATATTTTAATCATATACTCCTCCTGCCTCTGGCCTATCTACCGGTTAAATTTCAGATCGCATTATACCGCTTTTATCATACAATTGAAATGTATCTAAATTGTATCAAAACTCTTCCTCCATCATTGCATAGATTTCTCTTAAGACTTCTCTGCTCAAATCCGTTGTATCCAGTATGGTAAACCGGTCCGGCCGGGTGCTTTTCGCCTGCTGCCAGGCTCCGATAAATATTTCCTCTGTTACCTTCCAGTCAGAAGGCTTTACCGGCAGCTGATATTCATGCAATATCCGCTTGATTTTTCCAATATTTCTCTTCTGAAACATACAGGCCGGTACACTTCCCATGGCAACTGCAATCCCATGGGGCACATAGACTTCCTCTGCAAAATTCTCTTCTAAGGAATGGCAAAACAAATGCTCTGCACCGCTGCTTGGTCTGGAATTTCCCGCAATCTCCATGGCAAGCCCGCCCATGACCAGGGCCTGAGTTAATACCTTGATAAAGCTCTTACTCTTTATGGATTTTTCCTCATTATAACAAATGGAATTAAATGCCATCTTGGATATCATATAGGCAAAATCGTCAATGGGATTCCCGGTAGCCTCTGCATCCAGCTTCCAGTCATTTAATGCCGTGTATTTACTGATAGTATCACCCACACCTGCCAATAACTGTCCTTCCGGAGCCCCCATGATAATGTTCACATCTACAATAATACTGCTGGGAATGGTACAGCGGAAGGTCTTGCGCTTCAAGCCCTCGGTGCCAAGAACCGCTACCGGAGAAGCCAGACTGTCATTGCTTAATGTGGTCGGCAGACACAAAAAGATTGCTTTACTGACAAAGGCAGCGTATTTTGCCAGGTCCAGTACCATGCCGCCGCCAAAGCCAATCACTACGGTCACATCCTGCATACAAATATATTTTGCAAGGTCCACTGCCTGATCAAAGGAACCATCCTCTACCAGATAAATCTCACTATTATGAAAATCCTTTGTCAATTCCTGCAGGGTATCCGGAAACAATTTTTGAAGGTTCCGGTCAGTTACTATAATCACCTTCTTGTTGCTGATTCCCGGTACACAGTCAGACATTACTTCATTGACCCGGTTGAAGATTCCCTCTTCTACTAACAAATGGTACGGTAAACGAAATTGGTTCATGTGGTTTCTCCTTTCAACTTTTGTATACGGATGATATTATTATTTCTTCTTTTTTGCAATGCATACTTTTATATGGCATTCCATTAATAGACCTTGGGTGGTATTGTTACCTGCTACCGCGACTGGCGATGATAAACAGATTCCACAAATACAAGATTTGAAATGGTTAGCACCTGAAATCAATGTTGAATTATGAATCTGCACCAGCATTTTTCTTCAAAGATAGTAACAGCAGGACCAGTCCGGTTCCGGTAAGAATATGACCAATACCTGCGATTCCGGAAATGGAGGCATCGACACCTTTGGATAATTCCAGTTGAAGCACCTGACTCACTCCCCGAACTACCATCATGATTGCAGTGAGC
>JAIECC010000012.1:4839-10500 GCA_029068665.1 Lachnospiraceae bacterium | reverse complement strand
CTTATCAAAGGTCTCATCGGACAGATAAATCTGCACCTGGTCTCCTGTCTGAAGGACTTCCTTTCCTTCTGCCCGTTTCTGATTCAGTTTTATATTCTTTTTTCGAAGCATCTTATAAATGAAGGAGGACGGTGCCTGATTCAGAATCTTGGCAAGGAGCTTGTCCAGCCGCTGTCCTGCTTCATTCTTTCCAATCGTAATTTCTTTCATAACATTACCATAATTTCTGACTACATTTGTACTTTGCTACAATCCGCCTTCAGGACTCCTCTACTGACTCCTGCTGTACTCTGGTGCAATCTGACCTCAGGACTCCTCCCATCTGCGATGGGCCCCTCCTCAGGTCAAATGATGGGTCCCCCCCTCAGGTCATATTGTATGGCATCTATACACAAACGTCTAGCATCCTTTTTCGTAACCGGTCACACTTCACCGATAAATCCTCTTCAGATACCGGTGCTGCTTCCACCTGTTCCAGTAATTCTTCTATATTTTCTGTGGTATGGACTGAAAAATGATAGCCGGTTCGATTCACAATCTCCTGCACATATTCCCTCTGCTGTTCCTGTCCATAGCTCTTTTCATTGGAACCGCCCCAAAGCAGATAGATATTTCCCTGATCGATCACTAACACAGAGGCAAAGGATATAGCTTCATAAGCGCTTAATGCCAGGTCAAATAAAAGAATACAATTCTTCCGTCCCTCCAGTCTGGCTTTCAGTCGCTCTCCATCTGCCTGCTTCAGAGAATGGAACTTTACAACCACTACCCATAGAATCAGCAGCTTTGCAAATGGCAAAGCCAAAATGATTGGTATCAACACAGCTACATGCCTCAGAGTTCCAAATATCAGATAAACCACCAGGGCTCCTGCTAAAATAAGTGCTGCTAATATTAGTGAATACCATCCATACCGCTTTTTATATGCATCTATATAACCAAGTGTTCCTTTTTCCATTTCTGCTCCTGTCATTCATTTCTTCCTGTGAGCAATTCCCGATAGTCTTGAATTGCATAATCGGCTTCCTGCTGTTTTTCTGCCCAGATTTCCCTGCTTGCAGCATCCGCTACTGCACAAGTCCGCATGCCCGCTCGTTTTCCTGCCTGGATTCCCTCTACAATATCTTCAAATACCAGACAAGCCTCCGGCGCCACACCCAAATCCGCTGCCACCAGAAGATAAATATCCGGCTCCGGCTTTCCATGTGCCACCTCGCATGCTGTATGGACGGAATCCATATGGGAACGGATTCCTCTTGCCTGAAGGGTCAGTTCTACCAGATGCTTGGAATTACTGGTTGCCACCCCGGTTTTTATTCCCATTTCCTTCAGCTTTATTAGAAACTCATAGGCACCCGGCTTTAAAGGGACCTCTGTTTCATACTCTTTCTCTGCCAGTTCATTCCAGATCTGCTTCATTTCCTCCACAGTATCCGAAATCCGGAACTGGGTCTTGATATAATCTGCAGTTTCTGAAAAACTCATGCCGGAAATCTGCTGCTGCAGTCCCGGCGGCACCTCCAAACCATGCAGCTTAAAATACTCCCGGTCAACAGCCTCCCATACCCACATGGAATCCACCAGAGTTCCATCCAGGTCAAAAATCACGGCCTGAATACCATTCAGTATACCATGCCCGCTTCCATTATTTATGCCGATATTCCTATCCAGCTCCATCATTGCCACCTCCAGCCGGCAAGATACTTATTCTTCAAGCTTCCGTTCAACAATTTACCCCATCCCAGGGGATAACCGTCTACACAGAACAAAATCAGACCATTTCTGCCTTCCAGTTCGATGGTTTCTCCCTTCAGATAGCGAATCACCCGTTCATCCGATGCCGGAAGAGAAATGGCATTTTCATATTCCTCCATTCGAAGTGCCATGGCAAGGGACTGGCTGGGTTCAAACCGGTTCTTTTTCAATTCCCCTAATAATAATCCATTCCGCAATATACGAAGTCCTGTTCCATCGGGCATTTCCTTTGGAAGATAATACAAGCGGTCTTTCTGAAGCTCCATACGGCTCGCATCCCAATCCCATTGTATCTGATTCAGAAAATCCCGGACCTCCTCCGGCAGCTTTACTTTTGCCGGACGATACCAGTTGACACCATGGGTTTCCTCTGACTCCTGTTTTTTCAGCAGGGCAACAAAATGTCCTTCCCCTTTTACGCGATGAGGCCACAGCCGGCGGCACTGCTTCACTGCTTCATTTCCGGTCCGGCTCCATTCCGGATGTCCCGTATCAAATCCATCATACATAGGAAGCTCCTGAATTTCCAGTTCGGGTGCCAGTTCCAGCAGATAGTCCATAGCCTGCTCATTTTCTTCCGGCGAAAAGGTACAGGTGGAATATACCAGACTTCCACCCGGCCGGAGACATTTTACCATTTCCCGCAAAATGCTTTGCTGCAAATTGACAAACAGCTCTACCCCGTTCTTCTCCCATGCCTTAATCATGGAATTGGATTTCCGGAACATTCCCTCTCCGGAACAGGGAGCATCGATTAATATCTTATCAAAAAATCCTTCAAAACGCTCTGCGATTGCATTGGAAGGTTCGCTAAGCACCAGCATATTGGGTATTCCGAACAGTTCCAGATTCTTCAGCAGCGCCTTGGCTCTGGAATGACTGATGTCATTGGAAACCAGAAGTCCGGTACCCTGTAACCGGGCTGCCAGCTCTGTAGACTTTCCCCCGGGAGCAGCACAGATATCCAGTACCCGGTCTCCCGGTTCGATGGGAAGTACACTGGCGGGAGTCATGGCACTGGGTTCCTGAATATAATATAATCCTGCAAAATAATAAGGATGCTTGGCCGGCTGTACATCCTCGTCATAATAAAATCCATTGGAACACCAGGGAACCGGTTTCAAAGAAAATGGAGATATCCGTAGAAATTCTTCTACGGATATCTTATTGGTATTCACCCTTAGTCCATGAAAGGAAGGACGGTCAAGAGAAGCCTGATACTTTGAAAAATCCTCACCTAACATTTCCTGCATTCGTATTTCAAAACTTTCCGGTAATTTCACGTTTATTCTCCTACTGTATGATAATTCTCCGTTACTATTCACAGCCGGATGAAAATGGGCAAGTTGGCTCGCAAGCTTGCTTGTGAGAAGCCACTTCTCCCTTTTCATTCGACTAGAATCAGTCACTTCACCCACATAAGCAGTCTTAGCTCCGAAAGGAGCGGGACTGGAGCACCGTAAGGTGCGACGAGTGCGCATGTGTGGTGAAGTGGCTGTGAATAGTAACAATTCTTAGCGAAGGCTTTGCGCCTTATAGCCCTCTGCAATAATATCCAATTCCCTGCAGAACCGCTCTAACTGCTCCAAATCCTGTGTTGCAAATATCTGGTAGAATTCTTCCTGAATCTTTAATACCTCCCGCTTATTTGCCACATGATACAAATTCTGAATATTTACCAGAATATCAGAAACCACATTTGCCTTAATGGTAAACAGATTCTGGGCATCAATAATCTCATCCCGTACAGATGACATCTCCGAATCCAAAGCTACAATGGCATCGGAAGCTGCATACAGACGCTCCCGCACATGCTCCGGCATATTGCCATGATACTTGTATTGCAGGGAATGCTCGATGGTCGCCCAAAAATTCATAGCCATGGTCCGAATCTGAATCTCCGCCTGAAGACGTCTGGTTCCCTCTAAGGTATAGACATCATAATAAACAATAATATGATAGCTGCGATATCCGCTTTCCTTATAATGAGATATGTAGTCCTTTTCACACTTAATCTCCATATCCTTCCGATTCCGGATGATCTCAACTACCCGGTCGATATCTTCTACAAACTGACACATAATTCGAATTCCGGCAATATCATCAATCTCATCTTCGATTTCTTCAATGGCAAGATTCTTTTTATTCATCTTATCTAAAATACTGGATATTTTCTTCACCCTGCCGACTACCTGCTCGATTGGTGAATACTGTCCATTATTTCTGTATTCCTGTATAATATGATTAAACTTTACCACCAGTTCATCCACTGCAAGCTGATATGGTGATAAAATCTCCCTCCATAACTGTATTTCCATATAACCACCCCGTAATTCTATTTTGTATTCATAATTCTTAACTGTATACAAACTGCCTTTAGGATTCATCCAGACTGTTGCTGTCTGACCTCAGGCCCCCTCCTCAAGGTATACGTCTGCAGTGCCACTCGGAAACCTGCGTTTCCTCGTTGTCGGGCTATCGCCCTATCAAAATCAAAGCATTCAAACTCGTCTGCAAGCAGCCCGTTTGAATGCTTGTGATTTTGGCACTGCTCAATGTCTACGCACATTATACCATGATTTCTATTAAATTCCAATGAAATGCCATTAAAAAATAGGGCATTTTTCTGCTTATTTCCATGTATCCGTGGGAATTCCCTGCAGTTCCTGTAGAAAGGAATAAGGATTCATACTGATTTCCCGTCCTTGTGCATCATAGAAATAAATCCCCACATGGAGATGTACATCAAACATGCCCGTGGTTCCTTCTTCGCCGTAACCACTGTCCCCCATAAAGCCCAAAAGCTGTCCGGCATACACCGGGTCTCCTTCCTTCAGATTCGTCGCATAGGAATGCAGATGGGCATAGTAATAATAGATTCCTGTTTCGGATTCTATTCCAATCCGCCAGCCCCCCAGCCTTAACCATCCGATATTTTTTACTTTTCCATCCGTCATACTGATTACCGGAATTTCCCCACTGACATTGGGAATCGACATAATATCCGTCCCTTCATGCCGGCGTTCCCCGCCAAAGGTCCGTTCCCCATACCAGGAATCCACATAGCTGACATCCTGTATATAAGACTTTTCAACCGGAAAGCAGTTCAAATCCCTCCGGACTGCTTCCAGCTGCTCGGCAAAAACAGTATCATAATCTTCTTTTCCATGATGATACCGGAAATAATCTCCGGGACTTTGCCGGAACTGCTCCAATGCCTCCTGATAGCGTACTGTATAAGCATTCTCGGTAAAACGGTCTAGAATTTCCCATTCTACCACCAAACATAATACCAGACCCAGAATCCCGGCCAGATAACGAGAGATGCCTTCCAAACCGCTGCTAACATATCTGCTTTTCATAAAAAATCCCCCTCTGCATATAACCTATGCAGAAGGGGCATTTCCCATTCTTTGAACATTTATCAAATCAATCCAAAAGCTTCTATTCCATATCATCCGGCAGGATATCTTCCGTTCCTCCGACAGAAGGGTATATAGGCGTTAATTTCTGATTATAGGTATCCACAACTTCAATCTGATAGAACATACCTCCCTTTCGATAATCATCCGGAACCACAAATATCAAATGATCGGTAAATGATACCAGGGAATGAACCTCCGTAGGCATTCCGGCTTCATCAAATACATAATAATAATTGGGGTTGAATTTCACACAGGTAACATTTTTTATGTGATATCCCTCCCGCATGGCAGCAAGTACTTCATATTCAACCAGCTCCCGGACTGACTCATCCACATACCCATAGTTTTCATAGGTTCCGCTTACCATGTAATCATCTACTCCACTATGGCTGTCAAAACATTCGATATACACTCCATTATCGAATAAACTATAATAATAATCCCATTTTGAAGTGGTGCTTATCAAATGTTTCCATCAAAC
>JAIECC010000012.1:0-4829 GCA_029068665.1 Lachnospiraceae bacterium | reverse complement strand
AATAATCCCCATCCGCGGATGATATCATAAAAGTAATATCCTCCAGGGGCTTAATATCCTCATCCAAAGCCTCCATGGACTGCTCCATAATTCCCGCAATATTCGTACCGCAAACCACATACATCAAGGAATTCATAACAAGCATTCCCACCGCAAGCAGCATTGCAATCCCGCTAAACACAAATCCTAAAATCGCCGGAACCTTTATCTGCTTTTTCACCAGTGCAATAATGCCCAATACAATCGATGCAACAGCAAACAAAATGGATACAATCGGCACACAAACCGTAAGAACTGCCAATGCTGCCATTACGATTGACAACACACTCAACAACTTTTTCTTCTTTGGCTTACCTGCTCCGGGCATTCCCGGATTCTGATAATTATATGGCATCTGTCCATAACCCATATTTGCATTTCCCGGCTGTCCATAACTCATATTCGCATTTCCCGGCTGTCCATAACCCATGTTCGCATTTCCCGGCTGTCCATAACCGGCATTGCCATTGGGAACATTTACAGGACCGCTTCCCATGCCTCCGCCCGGCTGGCTCCCGGTCCCTCCCATATATGGATTCACTTGTGTGCTTCTTCCTAATACAGCTCCGCAGACCGGACAGATACCGGACACATCTTCTACTACAGAACCGCAAATCATACATTGCTCTTTCATTTTTTTCCTCCTTATCCTACTCTTCCGGTTCAATCGGTATTTGACCATCAATCGGAACCAGTTCATAGTCATTCTCCCCGGTCATTCGTATCAGATAAAAGGAGTCACCCATCTGATAACCCTCCGGAAATACAAATACCAGTATTTTTTCCTTATAATCGGCATCGGCAAATACCAATCCATTCGAATCCGTATCTACCACCTTCTTTGGCTCAGACAGTACAACACAGGTCACATCCTTGATTTCATATCCCTCCTGCATTGCCGCCAAAATCTCGTCTAAAATGGCATCCTGTATTCTTTCATCCCCACTCATGTAGTTGTAGGTTTGATAGGTTCCATTTACAATCTCTGCTTCCCAGGAAGAAATACTATGGGTTTCCCAATAGCCCTCTGCAATACGGAATGCATAGTAATATCTTTCACCATCCGGATAATTAATATAGACACCGGTTTCATCCAATGACTGCGGTTCCGTACGATATGCATCCCAGCATTGCCGGATGATTCCATTTACATTAGTATGAATAACGGATTGCAGCATCAGATTCATGCCAAGGTACAGGATTCCAATTAAGAAAAATATACTGCCAAATACAATGCCCAGAATCGCCGGTACTTTAATCTGCTTTTTCACCAACGCAATAATTCCCAGTACAATAGCGGCTATGGAGCAAAAAACAGAAAGTCCCGGCAGGCATATTGTTACAATTGATAAAATTGCCAGTACAATTGCCAGAATGCTCAGTACCTTTTTCTGCTTTGTATTTCCCACCGGGACTGTCCCCGGATTCTGATAATTATACGGTACTTCTCCGTAAGTGGTCCCCCTGGCATTCTCCTGTCCATAACCGCCGCCTGCAGCCGGTCCGCCCCGCAGCCGATCGGTAATGGGTTCCGCCTGATGTTCCGTTCTGACATTTTCCAAAGAGGCTCCACACACCGGACAGACACCGGATACACCCTCTACCATTGAATTACAAATTCTACACTGTATCTTCATTTGTTCTTTCTCTCCATAACTTTATACTTATTTTCTTCTGACTATCCGCAGGAATAGCCGGCATCTCTTTGCAGCTCTTCACAATCAGCCGCCTGGGTTGCCAATGCATCACAACGCTCATTTTGGGGATGACCGGCATGTCCCTTGATCCAGTGAAAGGAAACCCTGTGCCCTTCCTCCGCCTTTAATAACCGTTTCCACAAATCAATATTTTTTACGGGATTGCTGGTATTCAATTTCCAGTTTTTCTGAATCCAGCCGTCAATCCAATGCTCTGTAAATGCTTTTACCACATACTGGGAATCCGAATACACATCTACCTCACATGGTTTTGTCAGTGCTTCCAAGCCTGCAATCACTCCCATAAGCTCCATTCGATTATTGGTGGTTTCTTCATAGCCTGCCGAATATTCTCTGACATGAAGAACTCCTTTGGTATCTACATATTCAATTACCGTTCCATAGCCCCCCGGTCCCGGATTCCCCCGGGCCGAACCGTCCGTATACATAGTTACATGCATGCTGTCTTCCTCATTTTCTTATAAATAATGCAGTTCCACCGCACCCTGCTATACCCTTACAGCGCCAAATGCTTCAATACTTGCCCGAACCAGCTCCTTAAACTGTCCGGCTGTCCGGTCTGCCGTTTCCTGAACCTCTGCATGAGATAAGGGTGCTCCGGTAATCCCACTTGCCATATTGGTTATACAGGATATGCCACAGATCTTCATACCCATATGATTTCCGGCAATGGCTTCACATGCAGTACTCATACCACAGGCATCCGCTCCCAGCATTCCGGCCATCTTTACCTCTGCCGGACTCTCGTATGCCGGTCCGGTAAACTGAATATACACTCCTTCCTGTACCGGTATCCCCAGGTCCTCTGCCACCTTCACCATAATCTTCCGTAATTCCTTATTATAGATTTCCGACATATCCGGGAAACGGGCTCCCAATTCCTTCAAATTCTCACCGATCAAAGGAGAGGGAACAAAGGAGGATATCTGGTCCCGCAGCAGCATCAGGGTGCCCGGCTGAAAAGCAGGATTAATCCCTCCGGCTGCATTGGTCAGAAACAAAATTTCTGCTCCCAGCATGCCCATCAAACGAGCAGGCAGAACCACATCTGTCATAGAATAGCCTTCGTAATAGTGAACTCTGCCCTGCATAATCACCACCGGAACCTGTCCCACATACCCAAACACAAACCGTCCCTTGTGTCCTTCTACCGTGGATTGTGGAAAGCCATCAATTTCAGAATAATTGATGATAGCTTCTACCTGAATCTCATCTGCAAATGCTCCAAGTCCGGAGCCCAGTATCAATGCAACCTTAGGCTGAAAATTCGTCCGTTTCCGACAGCTTTGATAACAGGATAGTAATTTCTCGTAGGTTGGATTCATTTTCACACCCTCCTTTGCCAAACATACAACCCTTCAATAAAAAAGTTCTTACTCTTAATAAAGTCAGTATAACAGACATTAAGAGTAAGAACAATAAAAACAAATATTTAAATGATGATACAGACCATACCGCCATTGCCGTCATTGACTATTTTTTCCATGGTATCCTGTAATTTCACCTGGCTTTCATCTGTAATCTTTCCCGTCTTTGCACGAATACCATCCTCCACCAGCTGTTCAATGGTTTTTCCAAAGATATTGACGCTCCAGATATCCTCCTGCCCTTCCGAACCAATATATTGAACCAGATCCTTAGCCTGTTCTTCCGCCCCCACAATCGGTGCAATTTCTGTAGTAATGTTCGCTTTGATCATATGAATGGATGGAGCCTCTGCCTTAATCTTAACCCCAAATTTATTTCCATGCTTAATGACCTCCGGCTGCTCAATATGTATATCATTCTGATTTGGCGTTACACAGCCATATCCCTTGAATTTAACAGAATTCAAGGCTTCTGCCACCTGTTCATATTCCCTGCGTTTTTCCGCAAGCTCCTTCAACACCTTCATAAACTGATACTCATTTTCCAGTCTGACTCCCAGCATATCACTTAACATCTGATAATAGAAGGTATCATCCACATAAATCATCAGATTGATTTTTCCACTATCCAGTGAAATACTGTCCAGCTTGATTTTTTCTATGTAACTGCTTTCCGGAAAATTCATATTATATACATCCCGTACTGCATGAATCTGTCCCAGAATATCCTTCGCTACTGAGATTAATGCAGTCTTTACCTCTGACTCCAGCTGTAGGGCTTCTGCCCATTTCGGAATATGAAAATCAATCTCAGCCACCGGGAATTCCAACAATACTGCCTGAAGAATCTCCGTAATATCTTCCCGCCGGAGCTGGTCCGCATTCACCGGAAGAACCCGTACTCCGTAAGCCTCCTCCATCTGCCGTGACAATTCCATCGTTTCATTAGCATACGGCTTTGCACTGTTCAGCAAAATAATAAATGGTTTTCCCAGCCCCCGTATTTCCTGAATGGTTCTCTCTTCTGCCTCCAGATAAGCCTCCCGGTCCAGTTCACCAAAGCTTCCATCCGTGGTAATGACCATACCAATAGTAGAGTGATCATGAATGACCTTTCTGGTTCCGATTTCAGCCGCCTTTGTAAATGGAATCTCATAATCGAACCATGGGGTTTTTACCATTCGTTCCTCACCATTTTCTTCATGTCCCACTGCTCCTGGTATCATAAAACCGACACAGTCAATCATTCGAACCTTCATTTCCACATCATCATTGACCCGGATACTCACCGCTTCCTGAGGAATGAACTTCGGTTCCGTTGTTGTCACGGTCTTTCCGGCAGAGCTCATAGGCAATTCATCTCTTGCCCGAACCTTTACCGGCTCCTCCTGAATATTCGGTAACACCATAAGATTCATAAAGCGTTTAATAAATGTGGACTTACCGGTTCGAACCGGTCCTACCACACCGATATAAGCCTCTCCATTGGTTCTGGCTTTCATATCCGCATATAAATCATAGGCTGCATTCATATTATCCATAAAAAACCTCCCGCATTACTGTCATTTATTCATGGAACAATTCCCATGATATATTGATACAGTATATGCGGAAGGTTTTCTATTTCATACCTGAAATTCTTCTTCTATTTTTTTCTTTTAATCCATCTGTCCGACACTACTTCTTTTGAATACGGAAGAAATCA
>JAIECC010000119.1 GCA_029068665.1 Lachnospiraceae bacterium | reverse complement strand
ATGTTATAGTGAGAATAAGTATGGATTTGGAATTTTAAAATGAAAAATATTTTCAAAAACCATATGTGGTGATACAATAAATACATTTAGTACGGCAAAATAAATTCAAAACAAATTAGAAAGCAGAGTGGAACAGTATGGGAACAAACTACGAGTTAGGCAACATAATTAAGTTAAAAAAGGCACATCCTTGTGGTGCAAATGCATGGGAAATTCTTCGTGTGGGGATGGATTTTCGCTTGAAATGCACCGGCTGCGGACATATGATTATGATTTCCAGAAAAGATGTGGAAAAGAATTTTCGCGGTTTTATAGAATCCACAAAAGAAGACAAGTAGTATATATAATTATCCTAATGTGTGGAGAGGATTGTCAAGTATGGAAAAACACCTTATAATTAATAAAATCTAAAGTATACGGAGGTAAAAATCATGGAAGGAACAAAAACATTAGTTGCATACTTTTCTTATTCAGGAACTGCAAAGAGGGTGGCAGAGCAGGTTGCAAAAGCAGCATCAGCGGATTTATTTGAAATTATTACAAAGAAAACATATTCCAGTGACTATATGGCAGTAGTAGAAGAAGCAAAGGAAGAGTTGAAGCAGAATGCCAGACCGGAATTAGAGACACAGGTTGAGGATATCAGCCAATATGATAAAATAGTTCTTGGTTTTCCAAACTGGTGCAGCACTTGTCCAATGCCGATTCTGTCCTTCCTGGAGGCTTATGACTTTACGGGAAAAAAGATTTATTCTTTCGTTACCAACGGTGGAGGCGGCTCTGGCAGGAGTACAGAGGATATTAAGAACAGCAGCCGGGGAGCAGTGGTGATTGATAGTATTAATGGAAATAATCTGACAGATGAACAGATTAAAGGATGGCTGGAGATAAAATAGTACAAGAAATCTCTTGCATTTTTTCTGTAATTATGATAAATTAGATTCTTGTGAGACATTACACAATTTCCTTGCTCTTTTATAGATAAAAGGGCCAGAGACCATAAGGAGGTGCAAAGACATGAACAAATATGAATTAGCGTTGGTTGTTAGTGCAAAACTTGACGATGAGGCTCGTGCAGCAGCAGTAGATAAGGCAAAAGCTTATATCGAAAGATTTGGCGGAACAATCACAGATGTCAAAGAAGAAGGTAAGAAGAAGTTAGCTTACGAAATTCAGAAGATGAGTGAAGCTTATTATTACTTTGTTTTATTCGACGCAGAAGCTGATGTTCCAGCTCAAGTTGAAGCTAGAGTTCGTATTATGGAGCCGATTATCCGTTATTTGTGCGTACGCCAGGACGCGTAAATTGAAAGGGGTTTTCCAATATGAATAAAGTTATTATGATGGGTCGTTTAACGAGAGATCCGGAAGTTCGTTACTCTCAGGGAGCAAGTCAGACTGCGATTGCAAGATTTTCACTTGCAGTAGATCGGAGATGGAAGCGTGAAGGGGAACCGGATGCAGATTTCTTCAATTGTACTGTGTTTGGCAGACAGGCTGATTTTGTTGAGAAGTATTTAAGACAGGGAACAAAGGTAGTTATTACGGGCCGTATACAGAATGATAATTATACAAATAAGGAAGGACAAAAGGTTTATTCCGTACAGATTATTGTAGATGAGATTGAATTTGCCGAGAGTAAGAATGCAGCAGCATCCGGTGCCGGTGCACCGGCTTATCAGGCAGATTCCAGACCATCTCCGAGTCAGGCTGCCGGTGATGGCTTTATGAGCATTCCGGATGGGGCTGAAGAGGAGCTGCCATTTAACTAAATTGGAGGTAAAAGCAATGCCAGTAAATAAGAGCGAGAAAAGTGAGCGTTCTGAGGCTCCTATGAGAAGAAGAACCGTTCGCAGAAGAAAAAAAGTATGTGTATTTTGTGCAGATAAGAATGCCGTTATTGATTATAAAGATGTAAATCGCTTAAAGAAGTTTGTATCTGAGCGGGGTAAAATCTTACCTAGAAGAATCACAGGTACATGTGCAAAGCATCAGAGAGCTTTGACAGTTGCAATCAAGCGGGCACGTCATGTAGCATTAATGCCATACGTACAGGATTAATTTTTTCAAAAGGACAAGTTATTTATGGCTTGTCCTTTTTTCAGTTTAATAGTATATTTAGAATGTATCTATTCAGATATATATGTTTACAAAAAAGGAGAATAACTATGAGTCGCTACACAAAACAAGATATTATGCGCAGGATTGAAGAGGAAGATATTGAATTTATCCGTTTACAGTTTACGGATATGTTTGGTTCTTTAAAGAATGTTGCAATTACTTCCAGTCAATTGGAGAAGGCTTTAGATAATAAATGTATGTTTGATGGTTCTTCGATTGAAGGCTTTGTTCGGATTGAAGAATCAGATATGTATTTATATCCGGATTTGGATACATTTGAAACATTTCCATGGAGACCGCAGCAGGGAAAGGTAGCTCGGTTGATTTGTGATGTATACAAGGCAGACGGAACACCTTTTGAGGGAGATCCGCGATATGTATTAAGAAGAGTTCTGCAGGAAGCAGCAGAGATGGGTTATAGCTTTGATGTAGGGCCGGAGTGTGAGTTCTTTTTATTCCATACGGATGACAATGGCATGCCTACTACAATTTCTCATGAAAAGGCAAGCTACTTTGATATCAGCCCACTGGACCTAGGAGAAAATGCAAGAAGAGATATGGTTCTTAGCCTGGAGGATATGGGTTTTGAAATCGAAGCATCCCATCATGAGGTGGCACCGGCACAGCATGAGATTGATTTCAAGTATGGTCCGGCGCTGGCAACGGCTGATAATATTATGACATTTAAGCTGGTGGTAAAGACTATGGCAAAGAAACATGGATTGTTTGCAAGCTTTATGCCGAAACCACTGTATGGTGTAAATGGTTCCGGTATGCATACCAATATGTCATTAACTAAGAACGGCAAGAATATATTTGATGATCCGAAAGGCAAGGATGGATTAAGCAAAGAAGCATATTATTTTATTGCAGGTATTATGAAGCATATAAAGGGTATGACTGCCATTGCCAATCCTCTTGTGAATTCCTACAAGCGATTGGTACCGGGACATGAAGCTCCGGTTTATATTGCATGGTCAGCGACTAACCGTAGTCCGTTGATCCGTATTCCGGCTTCCCGGGGCGCAGGAACAAGAATAGAGCTTCGGAGTCCGGACCCGGCGGCAAATCCGTATTTGCTTTTGGCATTATGCCTGGCAGCCGGTTTGGATGGAATCAAGCATAAAATGCAGCCGCCAAAGTCGGTAAATGGGAATGTTTTTGAATTAACAGAGGAAGAAATGGGCGAACAGCATATAGAAATCATTCCATTTAATCTTTGTCGTGCAGTGGAAGCGATGGAAGCAGATCCGTTTATCAAGGAAGTATTGGGTAATCACGTATTTTCTAAGTATGTGGAGGCTAAGAAGGCAGAGTGGGATCAGTATCGGAAGCAGGTTACTCAATGGGAAATCGATGAATATTTATATAAGATTTAGTCTTACTCTGGGTGCTTTGAGGAGGAAGACTCGATGATAAGTGTTATCGTTGTATTTTCGAAAATAGAGGAAGCAAAAGGAATTCGAAGCCTGTTGACACGAAATGGAATTCATGTGGCGGCATCCTGTACATCCGGAACCCAGGCAATTACTTTTTTTGAAGATTTAGATGAAGCATTGATTGTCTGCGGCTATAAGTTTACCGATATGCTGTATACAGATTTGCTTGAGAATCTTCCGGACACCTATGAGATGCTGGTAGTGGCATCGGGAAGACATTATGTGGAATGTGACCGCAGCAAGGTGGTGTGTCTGGGGATGCCGATTCGGGCACATGAATTAGTAGAAACTGTCAATGTTTTACTACAAGGGTTATATGAAAAACAACGGAAAAGAAAAGCACAGCCCAAGCGGTTAACGGAGGAAGAGCGTGCAGTAATTGAAAGTGCAAAGCTGCGTTTGATAGAACAAAAGAAAATGTCAGAGGAAGAAGCCCACAGATATTTGCAGAAACGGAGCATGGATACGGGTGTAAATATGGTGGAAACGGCACAGATGATATTAGAAATATTCTGATCGGGGAGGGATTTTCATGAAGTTTACGAAAATGGAAGGATTAGGAAACGACTATATCTATATTAATTGTTTTCAGGAAACTGTGGATAATCCGAAGGAGCTGGCGGTGCGGTATAGTGACCGGCACTTTGGAATCGGTTCGGATGGATTGATTTTGATAAAACCCTCTGCTGTCGCAGACTTTTGTATGGATATGTATAATGCGGATGGCTCCCAGGCCGAAATGTGCGGAAACGGCATTCGCTGTGTAGGGAAATATGTATATGACTACGGTTTGACGAATAAGACGCAGGTTTCTGTTGAAACACTGGCAGGCATAAAGTATCTTGACCTGATTGTGGAGAATCAGAAGGTAACTTCTGTTACCGTTGATATGGGCATGCCGGTTCTGTGTCCCTCTGAGATTCCGGTAGCGCTGGATCAGGAGCAGGCAGTTGATGTGCCGATTGTAATAAACGATTGTGAATATCGCATGACCTGTGTTTCTATGGGGAATCCACATGCAGTAATATTTGTTGACCACGTACACGACTTTCCCTTATCGACCATAGGACCTTTGTTTGAATGCCATCAGCTCTTTCCAAACCGGATTAATACAGAATTTGTGGAAATTATAAATGATTCAGAAGTAAATATGCGGGTGTGGGAACGGGGTTCCGGTGAAACCCTTGCCTGCGGAACCGGAGCTTGTGCCAGTACGGTTGCCTGTATATTAAATCACAAGACAAAAGACGAAATAACCCTGCATCTTTTGGGTGGTGACTTAAAGGTTCGATGGGACAGAGCAGAGAATAAAGTATATATGACCGGACCGGCCAACATTGTTTTTGAAGGTGAAATATAAGAAATCAAGAGAATGCCGGCATTCGTGAGTGAAAGCGAATGGAGCAGTAGAAAATCAGGAGGAAGACAGTATGTTTAAAGTAAATGATAATTATTTAAAATTACCGGGAAGTTATTTATTTTCCACCATTGCAAAAAAGGTAAATACATATAAATCAGAGCATCCGGACAAGCAGGTGATCAGTCTTGGTATTGGTGATGTTACCCAGCCCCTGGCACCGGCAATTATTGAACGTCTGCATTCGGCGGTAGACGAAATGGCAGATGCAAAAACCTTTAAAGGCTATGCTCCGGATTTGGGATATGAATTTTTAAGAACTACAATTGCAGAGAATGACTATGCTGCAAGAGGCGTTAATATTGCAGCAGATGAAATATTTGTCAGTGACGGGGCAAAAAGTGACTCTGCCAATATTCAGGAGATATTCAGCCTGGATAATAAAATTGCAGTCTGTGACCCGGTATATCCGGTTTATGTGGATTCTAATGTCATGGCAGGCAGAACCGGCACTTATGATGACACAACAGGGTTGTGGAGTGATGTGATTTATATGCCTTGCCGTGCCGAAAATGGATTTGCTCCTGAATTTCCGAAGGAGAATCCGGATTTGATCTATCTCTGCTTTCCGAATAACCCTACCGGCGCGATGATCAGTAAAGCTCAGCTGCAGGAATGGGTTGATTATGCAAATAAAATTGGTGCGGTAATCATTTATGATGCGGCATATGAAGCATATATTAGTGAAGCAGATGTGCCGCATACGATTTATGAGTGTGAGGGCGCCAGAAGCTGTGCAATCGAGCTGAGAAGCTTTTCAAAGAACGCAGGCTTTACCGGAACCCGTCTGGGATTTACCGTGATACCGAAGGATTTGAAGTCTTCCGATGGTGTTGCATTACATTCATTGTGGGCAAGAAGGCATGGAACAAAATTCAATGGCGCTCCGTACATTGTACAGGCGGCAGGAGCAGCCGTATACAGTGAAGAAGGGAAAAAGCAGACGGCACAGCAGATTGCTTATTATATGAATAATGCAAAGATAATCAAGGAAGCACTTGCTGAAATCGGCTATACGGTATCCGGCGGGGTCAATGCACCATACATTTGGCTGAAGACACCAAATGATATGACTTCATGGGAATTTTTTGATTATTTGTTAGAAAATGCCAACATAGTAGGAACTCCCGGCTCCGGCTTTGGTCCAAGCGGCGAAGGGTATTTCCGGCTGACTGCATTTGGCTCCTATGAGAATACCTTAACGGCAGTTGAGCGGATTAAAAAGCTATAAAAGGAGCAAACTTACAATACGTGAATCGGTTACCGGCTTTCTATATCTTTGTTCTTTCTGTATATTTGCGGAAGGAATAAATATAGCAGGCCGGTTTTTATGAATTGAGGAAAGATATGAGTAGGCTGGATTTATTAAAGGATAAACCACAGAAGTTGTTTTTCAGCTATCTTCTGCCATCCATGTGTTCCAATGTATTTACTTCCATATATGTAATTACAGACACAATGATGGTAGGGCATGGTGTGGGTAAGGAAGGCTTGGTTGCACTGAATTTGCTGCTTCCGGTATTCAATGTATTTTTTGCATTTGGATATATGTTTGGTGTGGGCGGCTCGGTTTTAATGTCAGTTGCTAAGGGAAGAAAAGATGAAAAAGAGGCCTCTTCCATATTTACTACTGCATTACTGACGTTAGTACTGATTGGCTTTGCACTGACGATAGGATGCAGTTTGGAAATAAGACGGATTGCAGCGGTTTTGGGAGCAACAAATGAGAATATGGAGCTGGTTCTGGAATACGGCAGGTGGCTGATGGGTTCTGGTATGATTTATATGCTGGTTCCTTTCTTTCAGAATTTTGTTAAAAATGACAAGGATCCGAAACGGGCGATGATTGGGTCTGTTGTGGGCTCGGCATTGAATATGCTTTTGGATTATATCCTGATTTTTCCGATGCAGCTGGGGATGAGCGGTGCAATCATAGCTACAATCATTGGCAATGTGATAAATGTGGTGATTACCATTTCCCATCTGTTCACCAGACAGAATACCATGAAGTTCAAAATCTCTTCCTTTCAGGGAAAGTATATATTAAAAGTAATAAAAAATGGTGCTTCTAGTTTCCTTACTGAATTATCCGTGGGCATTGTAATATTTGTGTTCAATATTCAGATTCTGAGCTATCTGGGAGAACGGGGGATTGTAATATATAGTGTGATTTCGAATGTAGCCATTGTTGTGAATGCCCTGTTAAATGGTGTGGCATTTTCTGCACAGCCCATTGTTTCTTTTAACATGGGAGCAGGAGAATATGACAGAGTGAAAAAAGTAAGAAATATCGGACTTTTTACAAGCTTTATTATGGCTGCACTGCTGTATGGGATCATTTTTTTCTTTACAAAAGGCTGTATTTATGCTTTTGTAACACCTACCTGGGATATACTGGAATATGGGATACCGGCAATCCGTATCTACTTTGTTGGCAGCTTTGCCTTATTTATCAATGTTTTTCTGGCAAATTACTTTCAGGCAATTGTAAAGCCGGTCTGTGCCTTTGTGATTGGATTCTTAAGAGGACTGGTATTTTGCGTGCTTTTAGTCTGGATTCTTCCCGGTATTTTGGGCGGTGATATTATCTGGTGGGTCATGCCGATTACGGAAGTTCTGACAGCAATGGTTTCTTTGTACTTTCTTAACAATAAAAGATTGTATTTATAGTGAATTTGTATTAAAATAATACTATGACATGTATGGAGACGGCAAGTTGCTATTAAAAGAATTGGAGGAAAAGGCATGGATAAGGAATTAATTAAAAAGCAGTCATTGGAAGTGATTGAAGAAGTTCTTCCTGAACTGGATGTTGCTACTGTAGATACATCTGCATCGATTACGGATGATTATGATGTGAATTCAGTTTCTATCATTAAATTATTAGTGGGACTTGAGGATAAGTTTAATGTGGAATTCGATGACAGCGAATTGGCGTTGAATAAGTACGAAAGCTTTGATGATGTAATTGAATCCGTAGAAAAGAAAATGAACTAGTTTTGGGAATTGGAGGTTAATAACATGGCAAACGAAAAGATTTTGGACGTAACGTATCCAGGTATTACTTCCTGGCAGTGGCATGCAACACTTTTTTCCATTTTAGGAAATGATGAAAATGCCAGAAAATGGATTTTTAGTAATTATATACAATTGCGTTGTTATACAATTAATGAAATATTTACCGGTGATGATATGCTGTTTACAGATATGATGCCGGGAAGCAGCTCTTTAAAGGAATGTCCGTATTTGATTTTTTCATTGATGACAAAGGAGCAGGTGGAAAGCTATTGCAGCAACATTATCGACTTTGTAATTAAGACCATTGATCTGAACGGTTATGTATACGGCGTATTTGACGAGGCGAAGATTCTCTGTAATGCGGAAGTGGATTACAAGTTCCCACACGAGCTGTTTATTTATGGATATAACATTGAAAAAGAGATTTTCTATGTTGGTGATTTCACCTTTGGTGAGCATTATACATACTCAACGGTATCCTTCAGCGATGTTGAGCGTGGATATAAGGTAATTAATGCACCGGAAGATCATATGTTCAAGGATGATTATAAGGGCACCAGAGGTCTTTATGTTATTTTGAAAAATAACGAAACCACATACTATGATCTGGACATTACCCTGATTAAGCGGACATTAAAGGAGTATTTGAATTGCGAGGATACCAAAGATCATTTCCGGATGATGCGGAATCGCTTTAATGATACTACCTTTGGTGTGAATGTCTATGACAAGGTAATCGAGCAGATTGATAAGCAGCTTCACGCAGAAGAACCGGATTATGACATTCGTTCCCTGCATTTGATTTATGATCATAAGGTGCTGATGCTGGAACGGATCAAGTATTTAATGGCAAATGATTATCTTCCATTCAGCCAGGCAATCGTAGATGAATATACGACGGTTGTTGAAAATACACAGACTGCCAGAAACTTACTGGTTCGTATTTCAATCACGGAAGAAATTGACCGGGCGGATCGTTTCGCTAAGTATTAAACAGATGCAAAGGAAACGGAAATCAAGGTTTTATCTCAGGTGTTAGAAATGCTTGAGCAGAATTAATAATGAAAATATGATAAAAATATATTCTTTGAAAATGGAACGGGAACTGAATGAAAGGGAACGCCAACAGGCATTGGATATATTAACACCGGAACGCAAGGCGAAAGCCCTGCGTTTTCGGCGTTCTGAGGATCAATCCAAGGGACTGGCAACCGGTGTGCTGGAGCTCTATGCATTGTGGCGGGAATTTGGAATCCCCTTGTCAGACTTAAAGATTGAGAAGGAAGAGCAGGGAAAACCTTTTTTGCCGGGATATGCTGATGCACATTATAACCTAAGCCATGCCGGAGCATGGATTGTATGTGGTACCGGTAAACAGCCATTAGGAATTGATGTGGAACAATCAGCAAAATACAGTGAACGGGTGGTACGAAGATTTTTTCATTCAGAGGAAGTGAGCGATATTTTTTCGTATCCGCTTCAGGAACGGCCGGATATATTTGCAGAATACTGGACCATGAAGGAAAGCTTTATGAAATTATGTGGAACCGGATTCTATATGCCGTTAAGCAGTTTTTCAACAGACCGGAAGACTGGAACCATCACCATTCTTCCAACGATAGAAAAAGAGCTGTTGTCACAAATAAGAAAACAGGGAATCCCAAAAAAGAATCCGGTCTGTCAATGGATAGAATTGGAGACCGGATATAAATGTGCAGTTTGTACAATAGAAATGCAGGAAGTGGAACACCATAAGGTTAAGCTGGAAGAATGTCTGGCAGAATTGCAGGAATCAAATCCAGCCGCCGTCAAAGCGGATAATCTGTCCGGTTAAGTATGTGGGAGAAGAAAGAATCTGCAAAGCACATTGGGCGGCTTCTTTTGGAGAAGCCATTCTTCCGAAGGGGATGGATTCTTCTAAGACAGACAGTTCTTCTGATGAAAAGCAGGAGTTCATATCTGTATTGACTGCACCACAGGAAAGAGCATTTACTGCAATTCCGCTTGGGGCCAGTTCTTTGCCTAATGCCTGAGTCAGTGCATTGACCCCGCCTTTGGTTGCAGAGTATGCTGCTTCACAAGAGGCCCCTACTTCCCCCCAGACGGAAGAGATATTCAGAATTCTCCCGGAATGCTCCCGGATCATAAAGGGAATCACTTCATGACAATAATAAAATACAGAGGAAAGATTGGTGCTTAACAGGGTTTCCCATTCCTGTATGCTCAGTTCTGTTAAAAGACAGACAGAAGAGATTCCGGCATTATTGATCAAAGTATCAATTCGTCCCCAGGAAGAAAGGACAGTCTGGACGAATTCCTGTACAAAGGTATAGCTGCCGCTGTCACCGGAACAGGCGATACATTCCACACCTTGCTTTAATAATAAGCTTTTGGTATGCATTAATTCTTCCGGATGTTTATAGGAAGTAATTGCAATTCGTTCATATTGCTCTGCCAGCTCAAGAGCAATCGCTTTTCCGATTCCGGTGGATGCACCGGTGACAATGGCTGTTTTTTTCATGACTATCCTCCTGCCAGGTTCGAAGCTTTCATAAAAATCCTTCAAAAATCTTAAAAATACTATAACATAGAATCAATGACTTGAAAATGAAACTTTTGTCTGATATACTCAAATACAGAGTTTTTTTGACAATAGATAACGCAGGTTGGGAGGTCTTTATTTTGAATAAGAAGATGTTAAAATTATTTGGAGAAGCGTTTTTAAAGACATTGATTGTAATTTTAGGTATTGCAATTGTAATTTTTGCAATATACTTTTTGATACAGATTTTTGGAGGCGGTGGAAATGGTAAGGATTCCACGGAAGATATACCAATCAGTACAGAAGATCTTAACGATCCGTCCACCGGAGACGATCCTGCCACTACAGAGCCGTCTACAGAACCTCCGGCAACAGTAGAACCGATTTCTTCTGTGGGTCATACCATTGAAGTGTTGAACAGTACGGATGTTGCAGGTGTTGCAGCGGGTTGGCAGGAAAAACTCAATAATGCAGGCTTTAATGTAACACAAATTGGCAATTATGAAACGGAAACACTGACAGGTACAAGAATAATTGTAACACAGGAAGGAATGGGTCAGGATTTAGTAGGACAGTTCCGAAATGCTACTGTAGAGGTAGGTACCATCAGCAGCGGAGTGGAAATTCAGATCATCATTGGTACAGATGATGCTCAATAAGGATTTTGGATAATGAAATGAATGAGCAGTTGGAATTATTTGACATCCCTTTTCAAATATACAGTGAACGGCAATTGTATGAGAAAAGCTGTGATTTTTTGGAAGAACCTACATTATATACGATTTTCTTTGTATCCGCAGAACAGTGCAATTATCTTTCCGAAGCAAAGACACTGATACAGAGAAATGAGCAGATCCTTTGGCTTCCGGGTGACGATGCGCTTCGTTCATTGATACCCAAGAAAGAGCGGCATGAGCTGGCTGATTTTTCCATCCTGAATTATACCATGCAGATATGTGGATATGCAGCGGACATGGGATTGGATTTATGCTTTTTAATGGAAGATAAAAAGCAGTTGGAATTTGTTATGAGCAGTGTTCGAAATGTTTATCCTTATCTGGCAATTCATGGATTGTATTTGAAATCCATGAAATCACCCGAAATGATGGTAAATGAGATTAATTCCATTGCGCCGGAAATATTGGTTATAGGGCTTCATGCCGGTGAAGTGCGCCGTTATATGGAATATGATAGGAAAAGGACCAATGCCAGGTTATGTATCTGTGTGGGAAATCTTTTAACCGATGAAATGTCTAAAAAGAATAAATTGTTCCATACTATTACTATGAGCAGAAAGCTGAAAAAGCATCTGCGCAAATTTAGTAAAAAGGAACAAGAAGAGAATGGTAGCGTTGGGAAATAAAAATCGGATATGGAATGGGCTGGCAATCCTGTTGGGAACCGGTCTTATGGCAACTGCCGTAAACTGTGTGTTTGAGCCCATGCAGCTGGTAACCGGGGGGGTCACCGGTATTGGAATTATTATAAAAGAATTGACAAGGAATATTATAGGGGAAGAAGGAGTTCCATTATGGCTTACGAATCTGCTCTGTAATATTCCTTTGTTTGTATTTGCCTATTATATATTGGGAAAGCGTTTCCTTCGGCGGGGGATATTATCAGCAATTGTATTCACAGTATACCTGGGAGTGATTCCGATCACACAATTACCAACCGGTGATACAATGCTGAATTCCGTATTAGGCGCTGTGCTGATGGGTCTGGGTTTGGGTCTGGTATTTGCGGTAGGATCTACTACAGGAGGCATGGATTTGCTGGCAGTTCTTCTGCAGACCCGATTTCGATATCTGACTGAGGCTCAGATTCTGGCAGTAGTTGATGGTGCCATTGTGATTGCAGGTGGCATTATATTTGGGCTGGAGAATGCACTTTATGCCCTGGTCGCAATTTTTATTGTTACAAGAGTATCAGATAGTATCATGAATGGCTTAAAGTTTTCGAAGGTAGGGTATGTGATTTCAGATCAGGCAGAAGAAATCAGTCAACGTATCATGTCGGAGCTTCAGCGGGGGATAACCGGAATTGACATAACCGGAATGCATACCGGAGCCCGGAAAAATATGCTGATGTGTGTGGTTTCCAGAAAACAAATCGTAGAATTGAAGGAAATTGTATTTGAAATAGATCCTAAGGCATTTGTAATTGTTACGGATGCCAATGAAACAGTAGGAGAAGGGTTCTTGAACTATAGGGCAGAATAGACGATAAAACGAGAAAAAAG
>JAIECC010000118.1 GCA_029068665.1 Lachnospiraceae bacterium | reverse complement strand
TTGGAATGAAGTGGTATAATAACCATATCATGCGCAAAAGGGGTGACGACATATGATTAAGAAGGAAATGATAGCAATGCTTCTGGCAGGCGGTCAGGGCAGTCGTTTGGGCGTTCTGACATCCAAATTGGCCAAGCCTGCGGTTGCATTCGGTGGTAAGTACAAGATAATTGATTTCCCGCTCAGCAATTGTATTAATTCAGGAGTAGACACAGTGGGTGTACTTACGCAGTACCGGCCTCTCAGACTGAATCAGCATATTGGAATCGGTATGCCTTGGGATTTGGATCGGAATATCGGTGGCGTTACTGTACTGCCTCCATATGAGAAGAGTACAGACAGCTCCTGGTATACAGGAACAGCTAATGCAATCTACCAGAATCTGGAATTTATGGAATATTATAATCCGGAATATGTATTGATCCTTTCTGGTGACCACATCTATAAGATGGATTATGAAGTTATGCTGGACTACCATAAGGCAAGTAAGGCAGCGGTAACATTAGCTACTTATGAGGTGCCGATGGAGGAAGCCAGTCGGTTTGGTGTGGTAATCACGGATGAGGAAGGCTGTATTCAGGAGTTTGAAGAAAAGCCGGAGCATCCTAGAAGCAATAAAGCATCTATGGGTATTTATATCTTCAATTGGAGCGTGTTGAAGAACGCACTTCAGGTAATGAAGGATGTACCTTCCTGTGACTTTGGTAAGCATATTATTCCATATTGCCATGAACAAGGAGACAGAATTTGTGCTTATGATTTCAAGGGTTATTGGAAAGATGTAGGAACCTTGGGTTCTTATTGGGAAGCAAATATGGAACTGGTGGATATTATTCCGGAGTTCAATCTATATGAGGAGTTCTGGCGGATCTATACCAAGAGCGATGCATTGCCGCCACAGTACGTTTCGGACAACACTAAGGTTGGAAAATGTATTATTGGTGAAGGAACTGAGATTTATGGCGAAGTCGATCATTCTGTTATCGGTTCGGCAGTCAGCATTGGCGAAGGTTCTGTAGTAAAGGATTCCATTATCATGAATGGAGCAGTAATCGGTAAAAATTGTGTAATTGAGAAGGCAATCATTGCAGAGAATACCGTAATCGGTGACGGTGCAGTGCTTGGCGTAGGTGAATATGCACCAAGTGAATACAATCCAAAGGTATATGCCTTTGACCTGGTAACCATCGGTGAAAGGTCTGTCATTCCGGACAATGTTAAGATTGGAAAGAATACTGCTATATTTGGAGAAACGACTCTTGAGGATTACCCGAATGGCGAGCTGAAGAGTGGCGGAAGTTTGATAAAGGTAGGTGATTTGGCATGAGAGCAATCGGTATCATTTTAGCAGGCGGTAACAGCAATCGTATGGGCGGTTTATCTGCAAAGAGAGCAGTGGCAGCTATGCCTATGGCAGGCAGTTATCGTAGTATAGACTTTTCATTAAGTAATATGACAAATTCCCATATACAGAAGGTGGCAGTGTTTACCCAGTATAATTCACGTTCTCTGAATGAGCACTTGAATTCTTCAAAATGGTGGGACTTTGGCAGAAAGCAGGGCGGTCTGTATGTGTTTACCCCAACCATTACGACCACCAACAGCTATTGGTATAAGGGAACAGCCGATGCTTTATATCAGAATATCAGCTTTCTGAAGGACAGCCATGAGCCGTATGTAGTGATTGCTTCCGGTGACGGTATATACAAGCTGGATTATAATAAGGTATTGGAGGAGCATATTGCTACCGGTGCAGATATTAGCATTGTTTGTAAGGAAATTAAGCCGGAGGAAGACGATATCAGCCGCTTTGGTGTAGTAGCTTTAAACAGTGACGGATGGGTAGACAGCTTTGAAGAAAAGCCGTTGGTTGCCCAGAGTAATCTTGCATCCATCGGTGTTTATGTCATCCGCAGAAGACAGTTGATCGAGCTTCTTGAAAACTGTGCGAAGGAAGGCAGAAGTGATTTTGTTAAGGACATTATTATCCGTTATAAGGATGTTAAGAAAATCCATGGTTATGTTATGGATTCCTTTTGGAGAAATATCGGCAGCGTAGAGTCTTACTTCAAGACGAATATGGATTTCCTGAATAAGGATATTCGGGATTACTTCTTCCGGACCCACCCGGATGTATATTCAAAGGTAGAAGACCTGCCGCCGGCAAAATATAATGGTGAGGCTGTAGTAAAGAACAGTCTGGTAGCAAGTGGATGTATCATCAATGGAACGGTGGAAAATTCTGTACTGTTTAAGAAGGTATATGTAGGCAACAATTGTGTGATTAAGAATTCCATTATTTTGAATGATGTTCATATTGGAGATAATTCTTATATTGAGAACTGTATTGTTGAAAGCAGAGATACACTGCGGGCAAATACAGAGTACATTGGTGAGCCGGATAAGATTAAGGTAGTGGTTGAAAAGAATTTCCGTTATTCCCTTTAGCTGATTTGTTATAATCTGAATTGGATATGAGCAGATGGAATTCAAAGCAAAAGGATTTTGATTACAGTCAACAAGGAGGTTTAGCAAATGAAGATTACTGATGTTAGGGTACGGAAGGTAACGAAAGAAGGTAAAATGAAAGCCGTCGTATCAATTACAATTGACGATGAATTTGTAGTACATGATATTAAGGTAATTGAAGGCGAAAAAGGATTATTTATCGCTATGCCAAGCCGTAAAGCTGTGGATGGAGAGTATCGGGATATTGCACATCCGATTAACTCTACCACCAGAGACCGTATTCAGAATTTGATTCTTGATGCTTATGAAAAAGCATTGGCGGAAGCTGATGAATTAACAGAATAAGCGTTGGATGAAAAAGGCGCATTCTAATGAATTTATTCTTTAGAATGCGTCTTTTTTTTAGTTCCACGAAGAAGTGCATAAATTTTTTCTTAAATTATAAGTTATTTCTTGCGAAATTATATCGAAAGCTTATAATAATATACAGGTTTATATAATTTGTAAGATAAGAGATAAATAAGCAGGAGGAGCTTAAAATGCCAAAGTTTAGTGTAAAAAGGCCCTATACGGTACTTGTAGGGATTATAGCGTTGCTGGTATTTGGATTTGTAACCTTTACCCGATTGTCTACAGACCTGTTGCCGGAGATGGAACTGCCATATGTGATTGTAGTGACCACTTATCCGGGAGCGGCACCGGAACGTGTAGAAAATCAGGTGACGGAAGTGCTGGAGTCAAGTCTGGGAACTATTAATGGTGTGGAGAATCTGACCAGTACCTCCAGTGAAAACTATAGTATGGTTATGTTGGAATTCTCGGAAGGCACCAATATGGATAGTGCCATGGTAGACTTATCTACAGCGCTTGACCAGTTAAGACTGCCGGATAACTGCGGAACTCCCATACTGCTGGAAGTATCCATGGATATGATGCCTACCATGGAGGTTACGGTGGATTATGATGATATGGATATTTATGAACTCAGTGCTTTTGCTGAGGACACCCTGATTCCCTATCTGGAGCGGCAGACCGGTGTTGCCAGTGTAGAAGGCATGGGACTGGTAAATGAGATGGTAGAAATCCGTCTGGATGAGGAACGGATCGATGCATTAAATGATGATTTGGCAGCATATGTGGATGATTCCTTATCAGAGGCAAAAGAAAAACTGGATAGTGCCAACTCGGAGCTGACAAGTGCTCAGAGTCAGTTGGATGCAAGTAAAAAGACCCTGGAGGAGCAGCAGAATAGCACTTCTGCACAGCTGGCACAGACCAGTCAGCTATTGGATGAGGCAGTTGCCACCAGAGCGGCGTTCAGCGCCCAGGTAACCAGTCTTCAGGCAAAGAAAGCGGCATTAGAGGCAGAGCAGAAGGCATATGAGGATGCGAAGATAGAAGAAACTTATGCGCAGCTAAACGGGATGTTTGATTCTATACATACAATGGCAGCGGCTATGGGACAGGGGGACTCTGTTCCTAAGGATATCGTTGATGCATATCAGAATCCGGAAAAGCTTCAGGCTCTGATTGCCATGATGGAGCAGCTTCAAGGTATGCAGGGAATGCCGGGAGTGCCGGCAGTGTCCGAGGAACAGATTGCCATGCTGAAGGGCTTAACGGCTGACAGCTTAAGGCAGATTGATACGGCACATAAGCGGATTCCGGATTTGTCAGATGCTCTTGCAGATATAGAAATCGAGATTATGACCGCCCAGGCGGTACTGGATAATATCAATTCTGCTACTCAGGAAGCGGTAAATAATTATTCTGCGGTAGAAGAAGGAAAGATAACAGCGGCAGCAGGCTTTGGTGCTGCAAATGCACAGCTGGCGGCGGCGCAGACTGCTTTGGACGATGGTAAGGCAGAAGTAAAAAATGCCATGGAGTCTTATGAGACAGCAAAGGAGACAGCATTAAAAAGTGCGAATTTAGATGCGCTGCTGAGTCTGGATACCTTATCGAAACTGATATATGCACAGAATTTTGCCATGCCTGCCGGATATATCTATGAAGGAGAGAGTCAATATCTGTTAAAGGTAGGAGACGAATTTGACAATATAAAGGATCTGGAAAATGCATTATTATGTGACATTGATGGAGTTGGAGAGGTCCGTCTGAAGGATGTGGCATACATAACCATGATTGATAATTCCGGTTCCAGCTATGCTAAGGTCAATGGAAACGAAGCAGTGATTCTGGCTATCTATAAAGCAAGTACGGCTGGTACAGCCAGTGTATCGGATGAATGCCAGGAAGCCTTGAAAGAATTTACGGAAAAATATCCGGGGGTACATATTTTGAACCTTATGGATCAGGGCGATTATATTGACATGATTATCAAGTCGGTGTTGTCCAATCTGATTTTTGGTGCGATTCTGGCAATTATCGTGCTGGCAATATTCCTGAAGGATGTAAAGCCTACCATTGTAGTTGCATTCAGTATTCCGTTAAGTGTACTGTTTGCCATGGTATTAATGTACTTTTCCAATATGACAATGAATATTATTTCTTTATCCGGTCTGGCACTGGGTATCGGTATGCTGGTGGATAATTCTATTGTTGTTATAGAGAATATATATCGATTGCGGAATAAGGGAATTCCTTCTGCAAGAGCCGCAGTGTTGGGAGCGAATCAGGTGGCTGGCGCCATCATCGCTTCTACGATTACAACCGTCTGTGTATTTGTACCGATGGTATTTTCCAGTGGTATTGCAAGACAACTTCTGCCGGATATGGCATGGACCATTGCATTCAGTCTGGTTGCCAGTCTGATTGTGGCATTGACGGTGGTGCCTAGTATGAGTGCTACGGTTTTGCGGAATACCAAGCCGAAGAGCCACCGTTGGTTTGATGGAATGATTCGGGTTTATGAAAAGGTCCTGCGTTTCTGTCTGAAACAAAAGTGGCTGCCGATTATTGTTGCAGTTGTATTGCTGGTATTATGTGTGTTCCAGTCATTTCGAACCGGTCTGGTGCTGATTCCGAGTATGGGAAGTAATCAGATGTCAGTGTCCATTACCACAGATAGTGATAATTCCGATGATGAGAATTTTGCCATAGCAGATGAAGTCATGGAGCGGATTCTGGGAATTGATGGTGTGGAAACCGTTGGTGCCATGACATCCAGCTCTATGGGGCTGATTAGTACTTCGGATGCTACCGACAGCTTTTACTTCTATATCATTATTTCCGATGAGGCAGCAAAGGATAATGCCAAGGTGGGAAAACAGATTGAAGAAGCGTTGGCAGATATGGATTTGGAAGAGGTCAGTGTATCCCTGTCTAATATGGATATGTCCAGTCTTATGGGAAGTGGTATGCAGATTGATATCTATGGTTCTGAACTGGATACCATGCTTTCCGTATCTGAGGATGTGATGAATATCTTAGAAGAAGTCGGCGGCATGGAGGAGATATCCAATGGTCAGGAAGAAGGAGACGACCAGATTAAAGTTGTGGTAAATAAGGATGCTGCCATGAAATATAATCTGACGGTGGCACAGATTTTCAGTGAGCTGGCATCTTCTTTGACAACAAAAGATACAGCAACCACGTTGACCATGAATGGAAAAGACTATGATGTAGTCATTGTGGATGAGACTCATACCATTGACCGGGATACCCTGATGGATTATGAATTCCAGGTAAATACAACGGACGAGGATGGAAATCAGGTAACAGAAACCCATACTTTAGATGAGTTTGCAGAGCTGGAGGAAGGAAAAGGAGTTGCCTCTATTAACCGGGAAAATCAACAGCGATATTTGTCTGTAACAGCTACTACCATGGAGGGTTACAATACGACACTGCTGGCAAGAGAAGTACAGGATAAGCTGGATGCCTATGAAGCACCGGAAGGAATTACTATTGAAATTGGCGGCGAAAGTGAAAGTGTAAATGAGGCATTAAAGGATATGCTTCTGATGATTCTGCTGGCTATCATACTGATTTATCTGGTTATGGTTGCCCAGTTCCAGAATCTGGTATCGCCATTTATCGTATTGCTGACGATTCCTCTGGCATTTACCGGCGGTTTTCTGGCATTGTTTATCAGCGGACAGGAGATATCCATTATATGTCTGATGGGCTTCCTGGTACTGGCAGGTGTTATTGTTAATAATGGTATTGTGTTTGTGGATTATGTAAACCAGCTGCGATTAGGCGGCATGGAGAAACGGGAAGCATTGGTAGAAACCGGTAAGACCCGTATGCGTCCAATTCTTATGACGGCGTTGACTACCATTCTGGCAATGTCTACCATGGCATTCAGCAATGATATGGCATCGGAAATGGGACAGGGCATGTCCATTGTAGTTATTGGCGGTCTGTTGTACGGAACGTTAATGACATTGTTTATTGTTCCGGTATTCTATGATATCATCTACCGGAAGAAGGAGATGAAGAAGGTAGATATCGGAGATGAGGATACCTTGAAGGAGGATGAGGTATTGCTGGCAGAAGGTATCGGAGACGTACAGTGATGTCAAGACAATATCAGGAGGATGATATGGAAATGAATCCGGAAAAGGAAAAGATGCTGCAGGGAAAGATTTATGATCCTTCCAATGAAGAATTGGTACAGTTACGACAGACAGCACATCGGCTATCGAAGGAGTACAACGATACCCTGGAGGAAGAGGAAGAACGGCGCCAGATGCTGATAGATGAATTAGTGCCCAATAAGGGAAGGGGCTGTTATTTCCAGGGACCCATTTATTTTGATTATGGTGTTTTTACTACCTTGGGTGAGAATGTCTATACCAACTTTAATTTCACAGTGCTGGATACCTGTCCGGTAACTATTGGCAATAATGTGTATTTCGGACCAAACTGTACTGTGGCTACACCCGTACATCCCATGCTGGGCAGAGAACGATTAATGAAGAAAAAGCCGGATGGAACGGTGTATGATGATGAGTATGGAAAGCCCGTAAAGATTGGAAATGACTGCTGGATTGCCAGTAATGTAGTAATTTGTGCCAATGTGGAAATCGGTGATAACTGTGTCATCGGGGCAGGCAGTGTAGTAACCAAAAGTATTCCGCCCAATTCCTTTGCAGCAGGGAATCCCTGCCGGGTAATCCGGGAGATTACGGAGCAGGACAGCATAAAATTGAAGAAGGATTTGTGGTAAAGAAATAGGGCTGTTGCTTTGCAATTCTCGATTGTGAAGCTGACAGCCCTATTTTTGATTATCGTTTTACTTTATATATTGTATGGATAACTGATCGAATAAGCTGTTCTGTCTATATTACTGCATTCTCAAGACTTTCATTTCCTGATAAGGCGGACACAGCAAGGCGGTATGCCAATAGATAACAGCAATGGTTTTTGGGGAGATATTGAGAGAAATTTTGCTTTGGTAATCATCTGATTCCCGCAGCCAGAACATTTCCTCGGTATCTTCTATCGTGCATGGAGCATCATACAATTGGCTTTCAAGGGTTGCTTTTTTCTCATTCATCTTTCATCCTCTATCAATCTTTTAACCTCTTCCATGCTTATGCCTCGTTCTTTGGCAATGCGCTTCAAGTCATCATACTCGAATTTAGAACGTGTTACACCGTATCCAGAAGATATTTTTTTCCGAACTGAACCATAAGGGGTGTCAAGCGTCTCGGTTTCCCTCTCTAAAATGTAGCGGCGTGATACAGTTTCCCGGATGCCGAGCGTTGTAGTATGGCGGAACATTAAGGATATCATTTTTTCTTTTTCCTGTTCGCGGCATATAACGCAGAGCAGAATCCCCGGTCTTGATTTTTTCATCCCGACCGGAACAGTGTAGACCTCCAAAGCTCCGCCGTCAAACAGGGATTCCATTGCAAAACCTACTGCTTCAGCGGTCATATCGTCCACGTTGCAGGAAAGTTCCAGAATAGTGTCATTATTTTGCGTGGTTTCGCCAAGCATTGCCCTGACACAGTTCGCTGTTGTAAAATCTTTTCTGCCCATGCCATATCCGATTGTGCTTACTTTCATAATCGGCATATCTCCAAAATCTGTTGCAAAATGCTTAAGCAGGGCAGCTCCGGTAGGTGTGCATAGTTCACCCTTTATGCCGCCACCGTAAATCGGGACATCTTGGAGAATGTATGCGGTAGCAGGAGCCGGTACGGGCAGAATCCCATGCGCGCATTTTACATGCCCGCTGCCGACATGAATGGGTGATGCAATGACTTTATCAGGTGAAATCCTGTCCATCAGCATACACACAGCAGTAATATCAGCGACTGCATCCATTGTTCCGACTTCGTGGAAATGAATTTCCGATACGGGAACACCATGTGCATGGCTTTCTGCCTCTGCTATCAGACCATAAACTGCAAGAATATTTTCTTTTATGCTTTGCGACAGATGTAAATCAGTAATAATATGCTCAATCTGGTGCATTCCGCTATGATGATGCTCCGGATGGCTATGTTCATGATCGTGATGCTCTTCGCCGCTGTGTTCATGCCCATGATGATGGTTGTGCAATGCTTCGTTTTCTTCCATGCCGTTTACTATGACATTAATGTGTGCGCCTCTAATGCCGCATTTTATGGAAGTTTCCTTTATAAACTCTACACCGGAGATGCCAAGTGAATTTAATTCCTTTATAAACATATCCGGTTCAGGCAACAATTCCATTAGCGCAGCCATCAACATATCACCAGCAGCGCCCATTCCACAATCTAAATATAATGTTTTCATTATTATTACCCTACTCCAATCTGCCTGTTTTACAGACGTTTTATGCCATGTGATTAATCATACTTGCAAGATAACCGGCTCCAAAACCATTATCTATATTTACAACAGAAACGCCGCTTGCACAGGAATTAAGCATGGAAAGCAGTGCTGAAAGTCCTCCAAAGGACGCCCCATATCCTACGCTGGTAGGGACGGCGATAACCGGACAATCTGCAAGACCGCCAATAACGCTGGCAAGCGCTCCCTCCATCCCGGCTATTGCCACAATAACGCTGGCACTCATGATTTCTTCTTTATGTGAAAGAAGGCGGTGGAGTCCGGCGACTCCTACGTCGTAAAGGCGGGTGACTTTATTTCCCATAACTTCGGCGGTCAGGGCTGCTTCTTCTGCAATAGGGATATCACTTGTGCCGCCTGTTGCGACAACAATCGTCCCTATGCCTGTTGGTCCAGGCATTTCACCGACAATCCCAATTCCTGCCTCTTTATAAAAACAAAGCGGGTGATGTTCCTGTATAATTTCTGCCGACTCCTTAGTAAGTCTGGTGATCAGAACCGTATGCTGCCCATTTTCCAGCATAGTATTAAGGATGCCGATAATCTGTTCAGGTGTTTTGCCTGCTCCATATATAACTTCAGCAGTGCCTTGCCGTATCTTGCGGTGTAGGTCTACTTTTGCATAGCCGATATCCTCGAAAGGTTCCGTTTTCAGTCTGAGAAGCGCATCATCAACAGATAAGCTCCCCTGCCTGACTGCTTCAAGGATATCTTTTGTTTCTGTGTTCATTTACGCACCTCCAAATCAAGTAAGACAGCAGAATAATATTTTTTAAGTTCCTGCAATATTTCTTTCCTGTATTTTAAGATTCTATCTAATTGAAGTTCCGGAATCTGGATTTTGGCAGAATCCCCAAACAATCTGACACGAAAATCAGTGAATCCGAGTGAATGAAGAAAATTTTCTGCACGTTCGGTATTGGATAATCTTTCTGCGGTAATCTCAACTCCTGTTGGTATTCTGGTGGCAAGACAGGCGTATGCAGGTTTGCTCCATGTAAATAGTCCGGCATCTTTAGACAGTCTGCGTATTTCTGCTTTAGCCAGTCCGCACTCTCTTAGTGGTGAGCGGACTGAAAGTTCTTTGAGCGCTTTCATCCCAGGGCGTTCCGAGGAATCATCAGAGGCATTTGTGCCATCCAACAGAAGAGAGAACCCGTCATTTATGGCCGCCTCCATAATTTTAGAAAAAAGGATTTTTTTACAAAAATAACATCGTTCCGGTGGATTTGCAGTTATTTGTGCAGATGACAGTACATCTGCCTCTATTACTGTCATGTCTATATTCAAAAAGTCGGCAATACGCTGTGCATCGTCAAACTCAAATTGTGGTTGAAAGGCGGATCTCACATGGTATGCTTTTGTCTGTATGCCATATTTTGATGCCGCATATAGAAGATATGCCGAGTCAACGCCTCCGGAAAAGGCAATGGCGGTTCTGGGATTTTCTTTAAAAAATGTTACTAAATCCAATTTGGAATCCTCCGTACATTTAGTTAATGCCATCTGAAAACGGTTCTGCCAATTTCCGCAGAACCGTTTTTGACAATTCAGATTTTCTTTTTGAAAAGAACGGATTTCACAACGCCTCTGGGATCTTTGACAAGCAGAATCACAAGCCAGATAATAAGTCCAAGTGCTACAACGGATAATCCCAGATAAAAATCATTGAGCATGTCCATTGGGGCTGGAGTGAAATACTCATTATGAATTTCAGCATATTCAAAAACAGCATCGACAAGCCACATAAGAGATGCACCCCAATACATCCAGCAAAGAACACCTATCATCATCTGGCTTTTTGGTGCATTACAATACCAGATAATGGTACAGATAATTGCCGCAAAGACGGTAATCAATAAGGTCATAACAGTACCTCCTATTTAGATGATGGTAAAAGCGCTGCAGATTTTGCAGCTCTATTTTCAATCACATTTGAAACTGCGAGCATACCGCACCACACCACTGTTACGAGAATAGCCATTGTGACACCGGTGGTAGACATTTCATGGAGCATTTCGGCGACATCCGATGGATTGCTGGCAGCAGACAGGAATGGAAACCACGGAACAACCTCTCCATGCCATACATGCTCAAAAGCAAGCAGCGCAGAGCCGCCCCATAGCAGATTGTTCAGCCATTTGAGTTTTTTGGAAAAAGGAGTCTTTACCGCTTCTGTGACGGTTGAGCCATCCAAACTGATATGTACGGTTTCCGGAGTGGATTCCTTTGATTGTATTACTTTTGATGCAACGGTGGTGATAATTGCCTCCGCTGCGGGTACTAAGAAACAAGCCATTTGTTTTCCTCCTGATAATTTTTTTGTGGAAAGGTCAGTTATGCATAATCAAAAAAACACACAGATTCTCCTCTGAGAATTGTGTGCTTTCATAGCATACATAAACTAACCTTAATAATGAAACGCTTCAGCGCTTTGCATTGGCTCCATGCCAACAAGTATGATAATTATAGCCTTGTTTTTTATGGCTGTCAAGAATTGAAATTATTTCTCTATTTTGTGCAGTTCCCGAAGAACTTCTTCAATCAGTTCTTTAATACTAAGATTCCGTACTCCTACTACAATGTTATCACAATGATTCACAGGAATCAGAAGACGTTTTGCATTGCTTTGTCCGATTGCTTTTGCCATAGCAGGGGTAATTTCGCCCAATAGGGAATCTGCAATAACGATTCCAATAGGTCCGATGATAACATCTGCTTTTCTTGCCCCTACAATGACAGCATTTTCTCCGGTGGCTGCATAATCTGCTCCAGCTTTCAGCATTACAGAGGTAGCCGTGGTATTTGTTCCAACAGCAGTAATAAGAGTATCTGGTAGATTCTGCTTGATAGCTGTAACAACTTGTTTTCCAATACCGCCGCCTTGTGCATCAATAATTAGAATATTCATAGTTAGTGTTATCCTTTCAGTTTAATAAAACAATCATATTTTTTGTGGCTTTCACAATCTCGCCTCCACAAATTTCGATTTGTAAGCGCATCTCATACCAATAAGACACACATAACAATTACATAGGTTTCAGATTTTTATTGAGCCTATCCACCATCCAGGCAATTCTCTTTTCCCGCCCGGCATCTGTTTTTGCATCAAAATACGCTCGCGTGTAGGTTTTCTTTACTGATAAAGACATGGCTTGAAAATTTGTACAGGCGGGTTCATATCCTTCCAGCAGTGCAGAAAGCTGAGTAATTTGCTCCTCTGTAATTTCCATGGATTTTGGAGCGTCCCACTGACCATTTTTTTTTGCTTCCTCTATTTTCTTCCTGCCGAAATCGGTCATAAGTCCCCGTTCTTCAAGGCTTTTGACCAATGCCTTATTTTTCTCTGACCACTTGCTGTTCTCCCTGCGCATAGAAAAATATTTCTTATAAGTTTTATCGTCAATGCTTTGCATCTGTCCGTCAATCCATCCAAAGCAGAGCGCTTCTTCAAGTGCTTCTCCTGCTTTTATTGTTTTCGGTCCCCCGGCTTTGCCAAATAAAAGCCAAATGCCGGCATTTGACAGGCAATGCTCATAAAGCCATTTCCTAAATTCTTCTCTGTTAGCAAATTCCATTATATCGCTCATTATGTACCTGCCTTTCGCTCACCTTATTTGTCAAGAATTATAACATAAAATTAATCAGGCAGGAAGAACTGTTCACCTTTCCTTTGGAATATGTCTATACAGTTCCATTGATTAGCCTGAATATTTCCTAAAGCTTACCGTTGGAACTTTGATTTTATTCGGCTAACCGTATATAATTA
>JAIECC010000117.1 GCA_029068665.1 Lachnospiraceae bacterium | reverse complement strand
ACGCTGCCGGTACATTACTGATCACTTGGCTCACAATAATAGCCGTATAAACCTCCCTGCCGGCAATCATATTCTGCAGGAAATCCCGAAAAGCCGGAATCCGTCCTACGTTCCCAATAAAAATGAAAAAACATATAAACGTAAAGAGCAGGGAATAATCTACTTTTGCAAATACCTGCCTGTCAACTATAAATACCATGATGATTACTGCAAAAAAAGCAGCCTGCCACGGCAATATACGCCCTACTGCCAACAGGCACAGCAAAAACAGTATAAGGTAAACTACAAGCGGATAAACTGCTTTTTTTTCATGGGCAATATCATGCTGTACCGATGCTTCGCCTAGCTCTGGGATCTGGGAACACACCCTGCCCTGTATCATGCTCCACCCCACTAGCAGTGCCAGTGATAGAAGCGTATATGGCAGCATCAGCATAAGAAACTCACGGATAGAAAGCCCTGCCTTTCCATAAAGATATAGGTTTTGCGGATTACCCACCGGTGTCAGCATGCTCCCAAGATTTGCCGCAATTGTCTGCATCACCACAACCGGCAGGAGCAGCCTGTTTTTCTGCTTTTCCCCAAGCAAGTCCAAGACGATAAAGGTGAATGGGACAAACGTTATGAGTGCGACGTCATTCGTAATAAACATACTGGAGAAAAAGCACAGCAAGACCAACGTCAGAATCAGAGTATATCCGCTTTTTACATGGCCTAAAAGTTTCTTTGCGACTCGTTCAAACACCCCGATCTTTTGTAATCCCGCCATAACACTCATCAGACAGAACAGAATTGCCAGGGTCCTATAGTCAATGTATCCCCAATAGTTTCTGTCTGGCGGCACAATAAACATTGATGCCAGTGCCAGTATGAATGAAACGCACAATACAGTTTCTTTCTTGAAAAATGCAAATATCCTATTCATCATCTTAAGCCTTTCCGCCGCTTTCCTAAAAGACGGCAGGGCATATGAAATCAGAAATTGACATAACACCCTTCCGCGTCAACATTGTATCACAGCATCTGCTGTTTATCAACAATCCCCAAAATATAAGGAATCTTCACTGCCGTGATAATACCACTAAAACCGTGAGGGTGGTAGAACAGTTTTATGTATAATGTCTGGCAAAGAAATTGTAGTTGAATGTCTTTACCGTAACGAATATAATGGCATTAAAAGATATGTAAAGCAGCTTAAAGCCTAAGAATTGGAGAAAAATATGAGTGAAAACTATCAACCTCCTTTTACAATGAATGAGGAGATAACAAACTTAATAGTAGAGATAGGTGAGTATGTTGGTACAATTGCAACATACGATGCTATGCGGCCGAATCCAATTCTCCGTAGAGAGAACCGTATCAAAACGATTCACTCATCTCTGGCGATAGAGCAGAATACGCTTACATTGGAACAGGTTACGGATGTGATAAATGGAAAACGGATATTAGGACCGCCGCAAGATATCCGTGAGGTAAAAAATGCGTATGAGGCTTATGAAAGAGTATCTGCACTTGATCCTTATAGTGTAAAAAATCTTTTGCTGGCTCATAAGATTATGATGGAGGGTCTTGTGAAGGAAGCAGGAAGTTTTCGAAGCGAGAATGTTGGTGTTTATGCCGGAACAGAGCTGATTCACGCAGGGACACCTGCAAAGTATGTGCCGGATTTGATGAAGCAGTTGTTCACATGGCTGAAGCAGTCGAAATATCATCCGCTTGTAAAATCTTGCATTTTTCATTATGAATTTGAGTTTATTCATCCTTTTGCAGATGGCAATGGTCGGACAGGAAGATTGTGGCAGTCGATAATTTTGCAGAAGTGGAAAGAAGTTTTTGCATGGATTCCGGTAGAAACACTCGTATATGAAAATCAGGACGAATACTATAGAGTATTACAGCAGGCTGATAATGCGGGAGATTCTACCCAATTTGTCGAGTTTATGCTTGGGATGATTCGCAATGCATTAAAGGAAATCAACGAGATTAATAGTGGAACAAATGTCGCAATAAATGTCGCAATAAATGTCGTAACAAACGAGGAAAAAATAATAGCCCTTTTAAGACAGGATGGCAATATGTCAGCTAATATGCTGTCTGTATCTGTGGGAATCACGCAAAGGCAGGCACAGCGTATCTTGGCTAAATTGAAGGATGAAGGAAGAATAATACGGCATGGAGCAAACAAAAACGGTTACTGGGAAGTTATAGGGTAAAAATCCGAAACAATGGTTCCGAAATTAGAAAAGTGAAGTAGCGTTTAGCTATTTGATGAGAGGTAGCTAGTATGCTTACTGGATATTCAATATCTCTGTGATAATAAAAATTTGAAAATATAAGATGCATATCAAAGAAAAACGCTGAAAAAGCTCTTAAAAATTAACTGAAAAATTCCCTACGAAATGCGAGGGTGGTAGAACAGTAGATTCAGGTCGTTTTGCTACTATC
>JAIECC010000116.1 GCA_029068665.1 Lachnospiraceae bacterium | reverse complement strand
AAATAAGGCCGGTATCCCTCCGGAATCAACTGAAGGTCAAACTGCTCTCCGGTACCGCCGTAAGCATCCTTCCGAAAGGTATCCAGTAATACATAGTCTGCAGAGCTTTCCATGCCCTTCTGAATATCCCCGGTATCTTTTACCCGAATTGCCCGGATAATGGGACACTTGGTTACCTTCTTTAACTCAGTAATAAAGGTCTCATCCTCGTCTCCGTGAAGCTGAATCATATCAATGATTCCTTCCTTCCAAAGTGTCGAAATATGTTCTATGCTGTTGTTGACAAAGACACCAACAGCCGAAATCTCCTTCGAGAGCTTTGCTTTTAACTGTCTTGCCTGTTCATCGCTGACTTTTCTTCTGCTCTCTGCAAATACAAATCCAATGTAATCCGGTTTTAACTCATTTACCATGGTAATATCTTCTTCTCTGGTAAGACCGCATATTTTAACTTTCGTCCCCCGGAGCGTATTCAACATACGGGTCTTATCCGGTGAACGCATCAGAGTTTCTCCAATCAGCACACCGTTCACATTGGCAGCTCGTAACTCCTGAATCTCAGCATAGCCTTTGATTCCGCTTTCTGCAACAAAGACAATATCCTCCGGCACCAGTTTTCTCAGCCGTGTGCTGTTCCGGATATCTACCGTAAAATCCTTCAGATTCCGGTTATTCACACCAATCAGTCTGGCACCGGCATTCAGAGCAGAAGTTATTTCTTCCTCATTGTGTGCCTCAACCAATGCAGACAGCCCTAAGCTGTCGCAGATCTGAATATAGCTTTTTATAGTTTCCGTATCCAGAATGGCACAGATTAAAAGCACCGCATCCGCTCCGATTACTTTTGCCTGATAAATCTGGTAGGCATCGATTACAAAATCCTTTCGGATGATTGGCAGACTCACTTCTTTTTTTATTTCCGTCAGATATTCATTTTTACCCTGAAAGAAATCCGGTTCCGTCAGAACGGAAATACAGGATGCACCGCTCCGTTCATAGTCTCTGGCAATCTGAATGTAAGGAAACTCCTCTGCAATGATTCCCTTAGAGGGAGATGCCTTTTTTACCTCGCAGATAAATCCAATGTCCCTATGTTTCAGTGCCTGTTCAAAGGCAAAGGGCGGCAGCTTATTCTCTGTCTGCTCCGCTGACCTTTTCATATCCGCTTCCGGAATGACAGCCTTATCCTTTTGTACCCGGATGCGGGTCTTTTCAACAATATCATCTAATATCATATGATCTCTCCGATTTTACTATATATCCCTTGCCATCTAACACATTAAAAACGATTGGTTGTCTGGATGAATTTATTCAACTGCTCCATGGCTTTTCCGCTTTGAATGGTCTCCTTTGCTTTCTCAATGGCCTGTTCCATTGTAATATCCTCCAGCATGTAGATACAGGCGGCAGAATTCAGAATCACTGCATCCGTCTTTGGTCCGGTTTCTCCCTGGAAAATAGAACGCAGGATTTCTGCATTTTCTTCCGGTCCGCCACCTACCAAATCCTCCTTAGCACACTTCCGGAATCCATAATCCTCCGGATTTAATACAAAGGACTCCAATTTACCATCCCGGATAGAGCAGCAGGTGGTATTGGCACTTAAGGAAATCTCATCTAATTTGTCCTGACCGAACACTACCATTCCACGCTTTACACCAAGATTGACCAATACCTTTGCCAGTGGTTCTACCAACGCTTCATCATATACACCCAACAGCTGATAGCTTGCACCTGCCGGATTTCCCAGAGGCCCTAATATATTAAATATAGTACGGATTCCGATTTCCTTTCGGACCGGTGCTACAAACCGCATGGCATTGTGATATTTCTGAGCAAACATAAAGCAAAGACCGATTTCTTTCAATACCTGTGCGCTTTCCGCCGGTGTAATATCAATCTTAACTCCCAGGGCTTCCAATACATCAGCGGCACCACATTTACTGGATACACTTCGATTTCCGTGCTTTGCCACCGGAATACCATAAGCGGATACCAGAATGGAGGAAGCGGTAGAGATATTGAAGGAATTGGCTTCGTCTCCACCGGTTCCTACAATCTCCAATACGTCCATATCATGCAGCAGGCGGACACAATGCTCCCGCATGCCTTCGGCACTTGCAGTTATCTCCTCAATGGTTTCTCCCTTCATCCGAAGTGCAGTCAGGTAAGCACCCATGTGAATCTGGCTGGCTTCCCCGCTCATGATTTCATTCATGACCTCCTTTGCCATGTCATAGGTCAAATCCTCGTTATTTACTAACTTATTAATTGCATCTTTAATCATGGTTCTTCTCTCCTTTTCTTTTTCATTCATAGACTTTTGGGTTGTGATATACCGGGCAGCTTTATCAGCATTTCCTGCAAGCCTGCAACAAACTGCCACCGGCAGCCATTCTGCATACTATAGCATAAAAAAAGCCTTCATCCCTCATAACAGGGACAAAAGCTATCACTTCTGCGGTACCACCCAACTTGGTATATACATACCCACTCTGAACATACTTTCATATGCTTCCTTCTGATAACGGCAGGAACCCCGTTGACATCTACTCTCATTCTCATGATTTCAAGCCACCCTCACAAGTCCATTCACCAGGTTATCCACTGCCGTAATCTCACCGCCTACGACTCTCTTTGAGTTTCACACCTGCCTACTCCTCTTGCTCATCGGTTTATGTTGCTTATTTATCTGTTAGCTAGTATACGCTTACTAAAAAAATATGTCAAACATTTTTTACAAATTCTGTATTAGAAATATATTACACTTAAAAATGCAACATGGTTTATAGGGAACTGGTTAAGATATGGTTTTATGAAAAGAAACATGGTCCGGCATTTCTGTATATCCGTTTTTCATGTAAAAATCATATGCCCATACACTCCGCTCTGTCTGCAGGAAGATATTTACAATTCCTTTTCTCCTAATCTGGTTTTCAATCAAATCCAAAAACATCTTACCATAACCATGTCCCTGACTCCTTACCCGTATACAAAGCTCATCAATATTATATTCCGTGCCGGTCCACCAGTGTTTTATGCTTCCCATGGAGACTCCAAGCAGTTCAGCCTGATCCATTAACCCATATGTTAAAGAATTGGCATTTCCAATCAAGTCCTTGATATATTGATGAAGCTGTTCATCATCACTCCAGTTGTCATTCCACGGCTCCGCCATAAATACATCTTTGAATAAAACTTTTATTTCTTCTATATGATTTATATTCAGTTCTACTATTTGCATACAGTTATATCCTTTTCCAAATCTATCCTTATATTAGTTATATCTATAGTATATAATATATCAGTTGCTCAAATTTACGTCAATGCTTTCAACGTAAAGAAAGTATCAACGCTGTCATAAAATCAGTCAAATCACTTCTATTAATAAC
>JAIECC010000115.1 GCA_029068665.1 Lachnospiraceae bacterium | reverse complement strand
TTCCATATAGATGATATTCTTTTTATTTTTATGCCATAGCACCCGGATTTCACTCCTTTCAGACCTTTGATGTTCGTAATTACTTTCCCCACTCTTTTTCAGCATCCCATGCTTCCACGTCCTGTCCATCCTGTTTTTGTTCCTCCGGATCATACCAGTCCGGTTCCTTCAGAACAGAATCCCATCTGGCATCGGAATATCGGTTCCATGTACCGCCGTTTACTTCCGGTTTGTTGAATTTACACGTTATTATCAGAACGAATATAGCAATAATCTGTATTACGACATACACATGAATCAGTCCTTTATGACTACGGGATGCCTGTTCGTAAGACGGTGAATTGCCGATCTGCTCCGGATTATTGGGATTATAATACCATATTTCCTGCGAGCCGCGGACTGCACCGCTTACTTGATTATTTACTGTATAACTGTAGCTTACTCCATTTACCTCATATTGAAATATATTTGTATATCTTGTATGCTGATACCCTTCTGCATCCATATACCTCTCTTCTATGGAGTTTGTATAAGTAATAGTAACAGGCTGATAAGCAACTCCTGGTTCATAGGTGTCTCTGTTATTTGCATATTCCATGATTGCAACAAGCAGTAAAGGTGTCAGGAGCGCTACTTGGACAATAAAAAACGCCCGAAGAACATAGGAATTAATCGTGATATCAATTCCCTTCCATGTAATATTAACCATGTATTCCTCAATATTTCTACCAAATCGCATCCGACACCTCCAAACGTAAAAATCAACTGCCTATCGAATAAAATTCGTACCAATTCTCGGCTCCTGCTCCGGCAGTCCCAGTTCCTCTTTTCCCAGAGCGATACTTTTCAGCAGAAATGCCATATTTCTTCCCAGAGTCCGCATGGTCTGCAGTCCCTCTTCATCCTGCATGACCTCTTCCGGAGTATTTCCATGTACACTGTTCCAGTATTGACTGGATACAACCGGCATACCGGAAATGGTAAAATACTTGTTCAATTCATCAAAAGTAGCGGAACAGCCGCCCCGTCTGGCAGATACTACAGAAGCACCTACCTTCATAGTCTTATTGACTGATGCACTATAGAACAGGCGGTCTAAAAAAGCAACCAGTGTACCATTAGCAGATGCATAATACACCGGAGAACCAATGACAATACCATCACATTCTGCAAATTTCGGTGCAATTTCATTCACCATATCATCAAACACACATTTCCCAAGTTCCCTACACTTCCTGCAGCCGATACAGCCACGGATATCCTTATTTCCCACATGAATCAGCTCGGTGTCAATTCCCTGCTGCTGTAAAATTTTCTCCACCTCACTCAATGCAGTATAAGTACATCCTTTTGCATTTGGACTTCCATTGATTAATAATACTTTCATTTCTTACCTCCATTTCCTTACATATCCACAAAGAATCTCATTTTTTGTTATTCCTCATGATATCATGATTTCTCCCGTCATATACAGCACTGCTTCACCGGATATCTTCACATCCCTTTCTCCCATTTCACAGTAAAGAGTTCCTCCTCTGGCAGAAAGCTGCTTTGCCACCAGCTTATCCTTTTTCAATCGATTGCTCCACATAGGAATCAGGGTACTGTGGGTAGAACCGGTGACCGGGTCCTCCAGTGTCAGCTCCGGACAAAAATACCGGGATACAAAATCCGTATCCTCTCCTTTGGCGGTTATCACAACTCCCAGCCAGTTCTTAAAGCATTTCAGCTCATTATAATCCGGAACATAGCCGCGAACCTGTCGCTCTGTTTCCATCACTACATACAAATCCCTGTCGGAATATAGTTCAAGGGAATTGGAACCAAAGATTGCAATTGCCTCTGGTGTAATGTTGATTTTCTCAGGCAGACGCTGTGGAAAGGACATCTCATATAAATTTGCCTTCCGAACCACCGTCAAATCCCCGCTCATAGTATGAAAAACAACCTCCGTAAGCTCCGGTTCCAGATACTGAAATACTACGAAAGCGCTTGCCAGTGTTGCGTGCCCGCAAAGGTCGATTTCAAATCCGGGGGTAAACCAGCGCAATTGATAGCCTTCTTCTGTTTTCAATAAAAATGCGGTCTCTGACAAATTATGCTCTGCTGCAATCTGCTGCATCTGTTCAGCCGGAAGCATGGTCTCCAGCACACATACCCCTGCTGGATTTCCTTTGAAATGTTCATTGGTAAATGCATCTACCATATAATATTTCACGCCAACCTCTCCTTTTCCATTTATTTTTTTGTCTATCCTTCTTTTCCACTCAGTTTTTCCTGTAATTCACTTAAATACACTAATGCCTTCATTGGTGTCATGTTGGACAAATCCAGTGCCTGAATCTCCGCTACAACCTCCTGCTCTTTAGGATTGGCAAAGAAGGATAACTGCACCGGTTCCTCCTGCTTCTTTGGTCTGGCAACCTTCACCTTCTTCCCCTTTCCGGTCAGGTCATGTTCATCCAGCAGGTCCGCCAGAATTTCATTGGCTCGTTCAATTACTCCGGAAGGTATACCGGCCAGCTTTGCCACCTGTATGCCATAGCTCCGGTCCGCACCACCCTTCATGATCTTACGCAGGAATACAATATCGTCTCCCTGCTCTTTTACGGCAATACAATAATTATGTACCCCCGGAAGCTGTCCCTCCAGTTCTGTTAATTCATGATAATGAGTGGCAAATAAGGTCTTTGCACCCAGCCGGCGAAAGTTACTGATATATTCCACTACGGCCCAGGCAATGCTCAGTCCGTCATAGGTACTGGTTCCCCGGCCGATTTCGTCCAGAATCAGCAGACTGTTTACCGTAGCATTCCTTAGAATATTCGCCACCTCACTCATTTCTACCATAAAGGTACTCTGTCCGGAAGCCAGATCGTCCGAAGCACCTACCCTTGTAAAGATGCGGTCTACAATACCGATATCCGCTGCATCTGCCGGTACGAAGCATCCAATCTGTGCCATCAGTACAATCAAGGCAGTCTGCCGCATATAGGTGGATTTACCTGCCATATTAGGACCGGTAATAATGGCAATCCGGTTTTCCTGAATATCCAATGTAGTATCATTTCGAATGAACATATCATTGGGAATCATTTTTTCAACTACCGGATGCCGCCCTCCATGGATTGACAGGCTTCCCTCTTCATTCATGACCGGACGGACAAAATGATTCTGCTCCGATACATAAGCCAGAGATGCCATAACATCCAGCTTTGCCACTGCATGTGCCGTCCGCTGTACCCGTTCAATTTCATCACCAATGGTTTCCCGAACAGTACAGAAGGTCTCATATTCCAAAGCATACAACTTATCCTCGGAACCAAGAATGGCATCTGCCAGCTTATCTAACTCCGCTGTAGTATACCGTTCAGAATTAGCCAGAGTCTGCTTTCGGATAAAATGCTCCGGCACCAGATTCTTATAGGAATTGGTTACATCAAAATAATACCCGAATACCTTATTGTATTTGATTTTCAGATTCTTGATTCCACTGGCATCCCGCTCTCTTGCTTCTAAGTCTGCCAGCCATTGCTTACCGTCGGTCTTTGCCCGCTTCAACTCATCTATATTCTCCAAGAAACCATCCTTGATAATACCGCCTTCCTTTATCTGGATAGGCGGGTCTTCCACGATAGAATCCTCCAAAAGCTGATGCAGGTCCTCCAAACCGTCCAGTTCTTCCCGAATCTGCTGTAACATTCTTCCGGAATAACCGGATAGCAGCTGTTGGATATAGGGTAAATAAGACAATGAAGTCTTAAAAGAAATCAAATCCCGGGGATTGGCAGTCCGCAGACTGATCCGGGTCATTAACCGCTCCAGATCATAGATGGGATTTAAATATTCCCGCAGTTCTTCCCGATTGATTACCTCCCGGTTCAATTCCTCAATGGCATCCAGCCGCTCCTCAATCATTTCCTTTCGAATCAAAGGCTGCTCCAGATAGGTCCGCAGCAGCCGGGCACCCATAGCGGTTTTGGTCTTATCCAAGACCCATAGCAGAGAGCCACGTTTTTCCTTATCCCGCAGGGTTTCCGTCAGTTCCAGATTTCGCCGGGTAGAACTGTCCAGTATCATATAATCATCCACAGAATACCGCTCTAAATGATTCATATGCTCTAAAGAGCTTTTCTGTGTCTCAATCAGATATTCCATTAATGCGCCCGAAGCAATGACACAAAGACTGCAATCTTTTAAGCCTAATGCTTCCAGAGAATTCACCTTGAAATGCTGCAGAAGACAGTTTGTGTCCTGCTCTTCATTAAAATGCCATGGATCAATGGCAGATATGGTAATATGTAACCGTTCTCTATAATATTCCATATCCCAGTCCTGACACAGCAGGGCTTCATTGCAGATGATTTCTGAAGGCTGATACTTGTTGATTTCATCCTTGCATTTTTCCAGTGTAGTGACCTGACAGGTACGGGCTTCCCCGGTAGTTATGTCAGCAACGGCAATTCCATAGGCATCCTCCAGGGCATAGACTGACATCAGATAATTATTCTGTCCTTCCTTTAGGTTCTGGGTCGATAAATTGGTTCCGGGTGTAATAATCTGAATCACATCCCGCCTTACCAACCCTTTTGCCTGCTTCGGGTCCTCCACCTGTTCACAGATCGCTACTTTAAATCCTTTTTCAATCAGACGATTGGCATACACCTCATAGGCATGATAAGGAACCCCACACATGGGAGCCCGCTCCTCCTGACCGCAATCCTTCCCGGTCAGGGTGATTTCTAAGGCTTTGGAGGCTTTTAAGGCATCCTCAAAGAACATTTCATAGAAGTCCCCCACACGATAGAACATAATGCAATCCTTGTATTGTTCCTTAATATCTAAATATTGCTGCATCATTGGTGTAAATTCTGCCATTTTGTTACCGTCCTTATCTAAAATTTCTTTTTTTATATAATTTAAATTTAGAAAAT
>JAIECC010000114.1 GCA_029068665.1 Lachnospiraceae bacterium | reverse complement strand
AATATGTATCTTCTGGTGACTTATAAATGAACATGGCTGTACTGTTACGGAACCTGCGTTGGAATGGTCTTAATTGCTTTACAAATAGAAAGCCTTACACTATAATAAACGGGTAAATGACTGATGAGGATAATAATCAGTTGTAATTTAGAAGCAGGTAAGGAATGTATGATAACAGGAGGAACAAAATCATGGATTACAAAAATGCCGGAGTAGATATTGAAGCAGGGTATAAATCTGTGGAATTAATGAAGGAGCATATTGCTAAAACCATGCGTCCGGAGGTGCTGACAAACATTGGTGGTTTTTCGGGGGCTTTTTCTATGGAGAAATTCAAAGATATGGAAAAGCCTACTTTGGTGTCCGGAACCGATGGTGTTGGTACGAAGCTGAAGTTGGCATTTATTATGGACAAGCATGATACCATTGGTATTGATTGTGTGGCAATGTGTGTCAATGATATTGCCTGTGCCGGTGGTGAGCCTTTGTTTTTCCTGGATTATATCGCTTGTGGAAAGAATTATCCGGAAAAAATCGCTACGATTGTCAGTGGTGTGGCAGATGGATGTGCTCAGTCCGGAGCAGCTCTGATTGGTGGGGAGACTGCTGAAATGCCTGGATTTTATCCTGTGGATGAGTATGATCTGGCGGGCTTTGCTGTGGGTGTGGTAGATGAAAAGGATTTGATTACCGGTGCCGATATCCGGCCGGGAGATACCTTGATCGGTATTGCTTCCAGCGGGGTTCACAGCAATGGATTTTCGCTGGTTCGTAAGATTTTTGATATGTCAGCGGAAGCCTTGCATACATATTATGATGAATTGGGTAAGACCTTAGGGGAAGCGTTACTGGCACCGACAAAGATTTATGTCAGGGCTTTGCGTTCCGTAAAGAATGCCGGCGTTGTGATAAAAGGATGCAGTCATATTACCGGCGGCGGTTTCTATGAGAATATTCCGAGAATGCTTCCGGAGGGTATCCGGGCTGTTGTTCGGAAGGATTCTTATTCAATTCCTCCGATTTTCGGACTGATGCAAAGGACCGGAAATATAGATGAAAAAATGATGTATAATACTTACAATATGGGAATCGGTATGATGCTTGCTGTTGCTCCGGCAGATGCGGATAAGACCATAGAGGCTTTGAAGGCAGCAGGAGAGGAAGCATATATTGTAGGGCAGACAGAGGCAGGAGAAAAAGGAGTTGTTTTATGTTAAGGCTTGCTGTACTGGTATCCGGTGGAGGAACGAATCTACAGGCAATCATTGACCGGGTGGCAGACGGCACAATTACCAATACGGAAATAGCAGTTGTAATCAGTAATAATTATGGCGTGAAGGCATTGGAACGGGCAGAGCAGGCCGGGATTCCGGCAGTCTGTGTATCTCCCAAGGATGATACAGACCGCACAGCGTGTAACCAGGCTTTGCTGGAGACTGTAGATTCCTATCAGGTGGATTTAATTGTATTAGCCGGATTTTTAGTGGTGATTCCGGAAGTGATGATTGATAAGTATGAGAATCGGATTATCAATATTCATCCGTCTTTGATACCGGCCTTCTGTGGTACCGGATATTATGGCTTAAAGGTACATGAAGCTGCATTGGAGCGGGGAGTAAAGGTTGTTGGTGCCACGGTTCATTTTGTAGATAAAGGAACGGATACCGGACCGATTATCTTGCAGAAGGCAGTAGAAGTAAAAGAAGGAGATACGCCGAAGCTGCTGCAGCAGCGGGTCATGGAGGAGGCAGAGTGGAAATTATTGCCTCAGGCCATCGATATGATAGCAAATGGTCGGATTCAGGTATTGAATGGCAAAACGGTCATTAATAAATAAGGGCATTAAGAGAAAGTAGAAAAGCAAGTAGGAACAGCCATGAAGGTTTTGATAGTTGGCAGCGGTGGAAGAGAGCATGCAATTGCGCAAAAGGTAAGTGAAAGT
>JAIECC010000113.1 GCA_029068665.1 Lachnospiraceae bacterium | reverse complement strand
GGTAACCCTGGATGCCGGTCTTTCCAGTGAGGATTTGATTGACCTTATCAATCGTTCCGATTCAGAAGCTCTATTTTTGAGTCCGAAGAATAAGGGGCTTTTGGAGGAAATATCAGCCGGTTGTCCAAAGCTTAGGAAAATCTGGCTGCTGCAGGAGGAAGAACCGGAGATTCCCGATGAAAAAGTAAGGTCCCTTTCAGAACTAAAGGCAGCTTCTGCAAATAGTGATATTGATTCAGACAGGCCGGAGCCGGAGGATATAGCAACCATTATTTTTACATCCGGAACAACGGGAAAAAGTAAGGGTGTTATGCTGACACAGAACAATCTGGCTGCCAATGTAATAGCTGTGAATTATACAAGAGAGCCGGGAACCGTAGTCCTTAGTGTACTTCCGATTCATCATGCTTTTTGTCTGGTAATGGACTGGCTCAAGGGATTTTCTCTGGGATTCACGATATGCATTAACGACTCTCTTCTGCATATGGTGAAAAACATGGGTGTATTTAAACCGGATGTGATGCTTATGGTTCCATTGATGCTGGAAACCATTTACAAGAGGCTTGCTGCCGCAGGTCCGCTCATTCCGAAAAAGATGTTGGCGGTCAAGGTATTTGGTGGAAATCTTAAGATTATATTTACAGGCGGTGCTCATCTTGACCCTTATTATATTGACAAATTTGCTGAATATGGTGTGAGTGTTCTTGAAGGATATGGTATGTCAGAATGTTCACCGGTTATCAGCTGCAATCTGCCGGAGGACCACAAGGCAGGTTCCATTGGAAGACCGCTTTCCAATGTGGAAATTGCATTTGAGGACGGCGAGATTCTGGCAAAAGGAAGCAGTGTTATGCAGGGATACTACAAAATGCCGGAAGAGACTGCCCAGACACTGAAGGACGGCTGGCTCCATACGGGAGACAAGGGATATCTGGATGAAGATGGATTCCTGTTTATCAATGGCCGGATTAAGAATCTGATCATTCTTTCCAATGGAGAGAATATTTCTCCGGAGGAAATCGAGAATAAACTGGCTCTTGGTAAGCTGGTAGGTGAGGTAATTGTAACCGGTGAAAATAACGGACTGACTGCCAGAATATATCCGGATCAGGATGTTGTTTCTACAAAGCGGATGAGTGAAGAAAAGATTCAGACCGAGCTGCAGGCATTTTTGGATAAGTATAATAAAAATCAACCTACATACCGTCAGATTACGGGACTGGTTGTGAGAAAGAATCCGTTTATCAGAAGTGCAACAAAGAAGATAAAGAGACAGGAAGCCATGATTGACGAGGCTGTGCCGCCTACAGTATAAAGGGAAGCATACCTGTCATAAAAGCCTGTGTCAGGATGTCTGCAATCGTTTCTGCAGGAACCTGACAATTCTCCCGGGTCCATTTATGGAGTACACCAATGGTGCTGCCAATGGTGCAGGCAATCATATAAGAGATTTCTTCCTTGCTATGCTGGGAAGGTGTTTTGTTCTGCATAACATTTGTTACATAGCGGTGAAGCATGGTGATTGCCTTCTCAAAAAATGCATCCCCTCGCGGGCTTCGGAGAAGGTTGGCTAAAAACGGGTTTGTTTTGGTATAGTCACAGATGGTTAAAAAATAGGATCTGCACATATTCCAGTCATTCTTTGGATGGAACGTCTCCATGAGGGAGAACATATCATGAATGGTCTTATCCTCAATGGCATTTATCAGAGCCGGAATATTTTCATAGTGGTTGTAGAAAGTACTTCTTACAATTCCGGCTCTCTTTATAATGTCAGAAACCGTTATTTTTTCTAAATCCTTTTCTTTCAGAACCAAAAAGAATGCATCATGAATGGCTTCATCGGCTATATGATATCTTTCGTCAAGTATTTTATCAATCAAAGTGAACTCCTTACCTTCTGAGAATTTTAGTTGATTATATCATAAACTCAAAAAAAAAA
>JAIECC010000112.1 GCA_029068665.1 Lachnospiraceae bacterium | reverse complement strand
TTCCTGACATATATAAGGTTCCCACCTCATTAATTGCGGTGGTACTCTTTCCCCGCATAACGAATTGCAATCCGAAAAACACACTGGCACTAATAATCACCAACGCAATAATACTGACCATCAAAAAGCGAGTGGTTTTATTCTTCATGCGGTTTCCCCTTTCATCTAATCTAGGCATATGTAATTATTATAGCAATTAAACTCTTTTGTGTCTAGATTTCATGAAATTGAAATAAAAAATATTGTGTAATCCTTCTGTCGAAGTCTGCAAACAGGTTTCCCGAAAAAATAACACTCCTCTCATGGTAAACCTATGGCTGAAATGGAGGTTGGTGATATGAAACCAAAGAGATGGACTTCACTTTGCAGTGTCAGTCTGATTCTGTTACTTACAAACTATTCCTCTGCTTATGCAGAACGAAATCATCAGTATACCGTTGAACCACAACAGATGGCTGTAGGCTCTGTTCCTGCTATTGCAAACTGCCGGACTCTAACTTACATTCCGAACTATCCGGTTGCTTTTGTAGGCGATTCCCGGACCGTTGGAATGAAACAGGCGCTATCCTACTATGGATATGACTTATCCAATTGTTCTTTTACTGCAGAAATCGGCAAAGGGTACTCCTGGTTCACCCGTCAGAGCAGCCTGACTTCCCTTCCTCCATCCATAGTCATCCTGAATCTGGGAGTGAATGACTTAGGCAATCTGTACCGATACCAGTCCATTTATGAGGAATATGCTACAACATGCTGGTCGGAATGTCCCATTTATATCGTTTCCGTCAACCCTTGTTCCTACCCCTGCACCAGTGTTTCCAACCAGAGAATCAGTGCGTTTAATTCCTCCATGGAGCAATGGATTCAGGAATTTAACGAAGAAAATGCCTCCGCTTCCGCCGAGGCTATTCCTATTCGCTATATTGATACTTATCATTATTTATTGTCAGAAGGATTTTCAAGCTCTGATGGGCTTCACTATTCCTCCGGCACCTATGAACGAATTTATCTATATATCTTAGATCAGATTCAGGAATCCATTGGAGATGGTACAGGAAGCTACTGCTATACGGATTAACGCCTCCCTGCTTCTATCCTATAAAGCTTCTTCCTGCGGAAACTTCATATTCCAGGTCCTCCGCACGGTATCCAGAACCCGCATTAGAAATAAACTGTCTCCATGTGTCATCTGCGGGCATTCCAGCTTTCTGTTCTGAATGGCATGGACACAGGCTTCCACTTCATATTCCAGACCACTGATCTGCTCCGGTCTTCCTACCGTTTCCACCAAATCCCCCTGCTTATTGTACACACGGTAAGCGGCATAATTATTAATATCGTCTACAATAATATAACCCTCCGTGCCATAGATTTTCCCCTGCTTGTCCGTAGCGGACAGCATGGTTGCATACAATCCCGCCATGGCTCCATTTTCATATACCAGATTGACGAATTCCTGTGCATCTACTCCGGAATTCATCCGTACCATAGAAGTAGAAATATTATCAATTTCTTTTCCCAATATCTGCAGAGCAAATGTAATAGGGTACACACCGATATCCAGCAAAGCACCACCACCGAAATCCAAACGGTTCACACGCATTTTTTCCTTCAAGTCATACCCGATATCTGCTGTCACCGATGTAACCTCACCGATTCTGCCTGCCTCAATATCTTTCTTCAGTCGGGTCATTAATGGCATAAAGCGTACCCACATGGCTTCACATAAAAATACCTGATTCATTTCAGCCAGATCAATCAATGCCTGTGCCTGCTGTTCGTTTAACGTAAAGGGCTTTTCTACCAGGACCGGCTTTCCGTGCTGAATGCAGGCTCTTGCATGCTCGTAGTGGAGATGGTTTGGGGTTGCGATGTAGATCAGTTGTACTTCCTTGTCTTCCATCAATGCCTGATAATCGCCGTAATACTTTTCTGCTCCGTATTTCTCTGCAAAGGTTCTTGCCCGTTCCTCTGTTCTGGCAGCAACTGCATACAGTTCTACATCCTTCATCTGCCGGACCGTATCCGCCATCCGCTCTGCCATATGTCCGGTTCCAATCATTCCAAATTTAAATGCCATAGTTTCCTCCCTTTCCTTCTCTAAATTATGGTTTATCGTACTATTCTGACTACCGCCTTGGAGAACCACCCATATAGTTACCATCAGACGCACTCCCGCTTCTGCGAACGCGTAGCAGTGCATAAGGTGCGAAAGGACCGCACCTAAGCACTGACGGGTTCTAAGAGTCTGCCGGTAACTATATGAATGGTTTCCCAAGGCTACCAAGACTGGTGCAATTTCATAACGCAATATTGGCTTTTCATATGGAAAGTCCGTATTCCTTGATATTTATAATGTGGATTGATTTTTGTATAGGAAATCATTCAGTTACTTTGCAATCTGGCATTTGAATTTCAATGCTGAAACGGTCAGAATCTGAAATTGATGTCGAATTATGGAACTGCACCAGTCCTGACCGCGTCTTTTAGGACATATATAGCTACAAGAAGACCCTAGAAGCACGTCGGTACTTAGGGGTGGTATTTTCACCCCTTATGTACCGCTACGTGCTGGCAGGAGTGCAAACGTGTCTTCTTGTAGCTATATATGCCCCGGAAGACGCGATAGCAGGCAATGCAGATAAACCATAATTCAGAGCCATACCACCATCAACCACTCGGTTTCGTCTGCTCCATCTCCCACGATTTCAAATCCTACCTTTTGATACATTCGTACTGCGTAATTTTCTTTATTAACGCCCAGCGAAGCCTTCTTATAACCTTTCTCTTTCAGAAGACTCAGCATGCGTTCCATTAATGCCGTACCAATTCCTTTTCCTCGGAATTCCTTATAAAGAGAGATGGAAAAGGAGGGTGTTTCGTCATCCATATGTCCATATTCATCTGCAATACCAACCCAGACAGCTCCGACTATTCTTTCATCCACCTCTGCTACCAGACAGTAATCATCAGGATGAGTACCAAAGCCTTGAATAGCAGCATATAGCTTTGGGTTGGTATAAATAATATCTTTGGGAACCTCCTCTGTATACCAGTCAGGAATAAAGATTGCTTCATATAAGAAATCCTCCAATATATGTATTTCATTTTTTCGTATTTCTCTTATAATATAGTTCATAATTCACTTTCCCCACAATACTTTATCCACGATTCCCAAAGTCTTAGCCCTTTGTCTTTAGAGATGAAACAGCCTATTTTGTTGTATTATTGTTTTTAATAGCGTTGTATATCGCTTTTACTGCTGCGAATAATACTCCTGCAACCGGCCATACGATCCAGCTTCTTCCCCAGTCCATGGTAATAAAACTATATGCAAGATATACTGCGGTAACAATAGGCCAATATACTGCCCCTATTCCCGATTTCCGGTCACGCTTTGCATCTTTGCTGTAATCACCTTCCTGAAGCAGCTTTTGCATACTTGCATTATTAATTCCTGCAATTGTAAATAATATTACTCCAACTGCCACAAACAGAAACATCAATGCAAGCATACAGACCAGAGCAAATACATTTTCCGTAAAGATAACACATAAAAACAATGGCATAACTGCAAGAATGCAGAAAATGGTTCCCAGTACATGATATTTTACATAGGTTGGCCGATATTGCTTTATCCGTTCCTTCACCATTCCCGTAACTCCATATTCTGTTTCAATCAATTCTTTTTCCAAATAATTGTATTCTTCTGTTTTTGTTCCGGAAATAATGCAGATTGCAACTCCTGCGCCAACCAAAAGCAACAGTATGCACATTCCGATTCCTCCTGCTGCATTCTCCGATATGGAAATAAGATTTGCTTCAACAGCACCTGCCAGTAAGAACATAGCAACCGGTGACAGAATAAATAGGCTGCAGGCAATAGCAATCCAATTTGCCGTTTTCTTCTTAACTGCCAGAAAGGCATTGGCTTCCTCCATACTAACCTTATGCACCGGTTCCGCTCTTGTAGCTTCTACATCTTCGGTATACTCTTCTTCCTCTAACTCATCCCTTAACAGATAATCCGTACTGACTCCAAAAACCTTACTTAACTGTAAAATCCGATCCAGGTCCGGTACAGATTGGGCTCCTTCCCATTTAGAAACGGATTGTCTGGTTACATTCAGCTTCTCTGCCAACTCCTCCTGGGACCACCCGTTCTTCTTTCGTAGTGTAATAATTTTGTCTGCTAAAATCATAGTTCCTTCCTCTTTTCATTTTGGATTTCCGTACGCCTTACGG
>JAIECC010000111.1 GCA_029068665.1 Lachnospiraceae bacterium | reverse complement strand
TATCGTCAGTGGAGAAAGTATTGCAATTGAAGCTGCCATTGTTGCCAGCGAAGGAACAATTATTGCAGTAGAAGGAGATAAAGGCTCTCAGATGGCTATGGAGGCAAATGTAGAAAAATTTGGTGTACATAACGTGGAAATCGTTCGAGATTTATCCCGTTCTTCTCTCTCTCCTTTGCCAACTCCCCGTCTGGCATTTATTGTTGCTACTAAAAATCTGGAACAGGACATTCAGAATCTGCTTGCCATCAATCCGAAAATGCAGTTCGTCATCTACACCCTGGAGTTGGATATTTTATCCGGAATCAAAGATATATTCCATAAATATAACCTCCAAAATATGGAAATGCTTCAGATCAGCGTTTCCAAACTGGACAGTAAGAGTGTTTTTGTTACTCAGCCTGCCCCTTGGCTAATTACCGGCGAAGCTTAATTATAAATTCAGCCATGATTTAAGAAAGACACATTCCGGATGGAATGTGTCTTTCACTTTAGGGTTTTATGTGAATTATTATCACTTCATTGGAAGCAAATCAATGCTTAACTTCTTAATCACCTGCAAGGTTTTATTTCGAACCTCTTCTGCTTCATATACCTCCAGCATAATTTCCTTATCGAACTTATTATCCATCAGGAAATCTACCCAGTCAGCCAGGTAAGTTTTAACATACTGTACATTCTCTTCGGTGGTATTCTTCAGAGAATTCTCAATGCTATTAATATAATCTACAATCGTAGGTCCTTGAGGCTGAGCTGTAACCGGCTTGGAAGAATCCGATTCATCCGATAATTCAATTACCTTACCTGTCTTTGTAATAATAACGCGCTTGTTTGGTCGTTCCGCCGGTTTCGGAGTAGTTGCTGAACTGTTCCGATTCAAAAATACCTCTACAACCTTAACCAGACAAGCCACACTATAGGTTACTTCCTCCGGAGACTGCGCATCCTTACCCTTTTCCGAATATTGATTCCAAAGCCATTCACTCTTATACAGCATTTCCTGCATCACAGGATTCGCTAACAGCGCTTTTAATTCTTCATCCTGCTGTGCGCTGCTCTTTCCAAATATAGAAGTTTTCTGTACCGGAGCATTCTTACGATATCGTATCGGAAGCGTAATCTCTGAAAATGTCTTTATAAGCATCTTCTCTGCTTTGGCCGGTTCATATCCATTGCTCAGAATATATTTTGACGGGTCATTCAGACCATTTGCAATCATATCATCCGCAGTCATGAAAATCAAATGCTTCTGTCTGTCCTCCAGCATCTTTTTAATTTCATGATTTACCTTACTCTTCTCAATAATTGAATTTTTACGAATCTTAAATGCCTTAATCTTCTCCTTAATGCTGAACAGAGATTTCAGCAGGGATGGATTCGCATTTACATAATTACCAATCCAATTCAATTCTACATACTGATGTTCAATCCGGTTGGACAATTCATAAACACTATATCCGTCAAATACTATATTCAAGGTGGTATACAGCATTTCTAAAATCTCATACTTCTCTTCCCAGGAACGACCTGCATTATCCTGATTCACCAATGCCTTGATTCCACACTCATGGAAAACCAGATTATATTCAAAGAGCCCCTCAAACACGTTGCTCTTATCACTTAAACCGGCACCTACACCTAAAATCTGAAGATTTCGTTTCATTTCCGGTTCATCCTCAATATAACGGTACACCTTACGAATAAAATTCGAAACCTCTGCAATCAGGGAGTCAATTCTCCGATTGTAAATGTCCTGCTTAGAAATTGCAGTTACCACTGCGCGGCTTAATACATTGGCATACTGTGTACTCTGGCAATTCCGGATCAACTCTTTAAAGCTTTCATACACATTAAGATTATCAACCGGAATATGTTCTGCATTCAAACCATAAAATTCAAAGGCCTTATCATATTCCTTATTGGTAATAAAGGAATTGAATAATCCAATACTTAACTGAATCTTATAATCATTTCCTACATTATCATCCTCTACAAAATAATCATAAAGAACCTCCAGATTATTCAGAAATGCATCACATTTTGAAATGCTTGCCGGAATACTCATCTCCAACACTACATTAATCAGGTCCATATAACCCATAATTGCCTTATCAAAGTTCTTCGGACGCTCATCCGACTCCATAAGCTGATAATAGGTATTAATCAACAGTGGTGCAATCCGTTCACCAATCAGGCACATTGCAGTAGAAAAACGCTCTGTCTGATAAAGATATAACAGCCAGATACTATACCGGTAAATTCCGGTAGTGCTAATTGCGGCATCCACATCATTCGAATCAATATCACCATAAACAAACTGAAATAACGGCTCTAACCATTCGTCAATTTCATTTCTTCCCGGTTTCTTAATCTCCTCATCTACAAAGGTTGCCAATTCATAAAGCTTTGTACACTGTGTTTTAACCTCTTCATCAACCATCATAGATGATAAGTCAAAATTCTTATCCTTCAGATAATCAATTACTAAAGCATAAAATCCATCTTCCACCTGGTCATTCAAAAATCGAATTAACAAGCCCTTATTGCTGGATGCGGCAATTGACAAAACATTATTCTCTTGGGATGCAGTTATATTAGCTGGTAGCATCATTTTGTTTTACCCCCTTTTAACGAGTATCGCACATTCATTTTGGAATTTATGTACATTATGTATAAATATAGTTCCACTAATGGATAGTTTAGCACAATAATGTGAATTGTTCAATATGGAATCTATGTTTATTCGTGGTATTTTCCTAATTTTTTTTGTGCAATTTGCCCATATCTTCCATTATTCCGTCAACCCTGCCATTGTTAAAAGGTATAATGCATTCGTTGTTGTGCAAATTCCCTGTTTTAATTTATAATCAAACACGATCTGATTTTCCTCATAAGATTCTTCAAAATGATAATTCTCTGCCAATTTGCATAATTCAAAATCATGGGTAGAAACAATAGTAATGATGTAGTTCCGGGAAAGCTTACGAATTACCGCTTCTGCCCCTACGATCCGGTCTGCCGAATTGGTCCCTTTAAATATTTCATCAATGAGACAAAGCATTGGCTGCTCCTTTTTTCCGTATTCTACCATTTCTTTTATACGAAGTATCTCAGCATAGAAGGTGGAAATTCCATGCTGTACATCATCCACTACCCGCATGGATGTAAAGAGCCGCATACGGGAGGCAGAAAATTCCAATGCACAAACCGGCGCTCCGGCATATGCCAAAATCAGATTCAAACCAATCGTTCTTAAAAAGGTGGTTTTTCCTGACATATTCGACCCTGTAATTACTACAGATTCCTGCTTCATGGATATACTGTTGGAAACTGCCGTTTCCGGCTTCAATAACGGATGGCAGACCTGCTCCATATGAAATGCCGGAGACATATCTTCCTTATAAAAAGCCGGATAAGATACCGGGCGGATACGTTCCAATACTGCCAGGCTGGACAACATCTCAACTTCACCCAGAGCAGTAATTCCTTCTTTTAAATGACTTCCATACTGCTGCTGCCAGGATACTGCATAAGCTGCCAAATGAAAATCATACAAACAGATTCCGCTAAGAAGCCAATGTGTAATTGGATTAAATCTGATATTATATAATCCAAGTAACCGCTCTAATTTTTTCAATCCCATCATCAGACTTTTCCTGTCATCCCCTTCACCACGAATGACCTTTTGTAACTGCTTCAGATATTCCGTATCAAAGTCTTCGGATGCCAGAGCATCCAGCATGTACAGATAGTTCTGCAGGGTTCTGGAATGCGACAGCAGTTTTCCCACCTTCCTTTGACAATAACCGCTCATAATCCAAGAGAACAGCAACGCTGCAAAAAAAAGCACCGGAACAATGCCCCAGCTCCACCATTGCAACGCTGCTCCTGCTATGCACAGCAGAAAACAAAGTGGATAGATCCATGCCAGGACCCGCAGCATTCCCGGAAATCCTGCACCATTGGATTCTCCTGTTCTGTTTTCTTCTCTGTTCTCCCCCTCACTGCCAAGTGCCACAGCTTCAAAACACAACGAGAACTGTGATTTTTCTGCCAGCTCTGCCACTGCCAGCTGCCTTTGTTCTAAAACTTCCAAGGATACTTCCTGCTGCTGCAGCACCTCTGCCAGTCTCCGCCTGCCCGCTGGTGTATGGGCAACACAAAGCATCTGATACAAAGAAGCTTCACCAAACACATCCAAATCAGCAGAACCAAAATCCTGCTCCTGCTGAAATTCAATCCCCGTATACGGAAAT
>JAIECC010000110.1 GCA_029068665.1 Lachnospiraceae bacterium | reverse complement strand
CTCCCAAAGCTATGTAAATCAATTCGTATTGTGTACTATATTATTTATTCAAAACGAGGAAAAAGTATACCCCTAACAGTTAGACAAATGTCGCTTTATAACTACATTTTTTGCAATATGCTTTCATAACAAATGCCCAGGCGCTATTCCTGGGCATTTCGGTGTTCTATCAGATTCTTATTTCACAAGTACATCTACTTCTTCTTACTCTCCAGTAAAGATTTCAGCTTCAATGCCTTATCAATATTCCCCTCCACCTTCAGCTTTTGTAAGGTAAAGGCTGCAACCGGGTCCAATTCTCCCTTTGCAATCTTAATCAGGGTTTCCGCCTTGCAGGTAAACATTGCGTCACGGTCATAGTACTCATATGGCTCCACATGCAGTTCGCCGTCCTTTGCTTCTACATAGAAAATCCCCTGTGCTTCACCAATAATATTGAACTGATATGCCAGATGTTCCTTTACATCACTGATGTCTGCTTTCATAAAGGTTTCCTTTGCCATTGCAAAAAATTCTTCATATGTCATATTTATCCCTCGCTTCCTTTTGTCGACCGCCGGTCGATATTGTTTTAATTAAGAATAGCATCTCTGTAAATATTGGTCAACTTCTTTTTCTCCCGGATACCATCCCGCAAAACAGCTTCCTTCTCATGTTGCTCTCTCTTATTTTTATATGCTATACTACTGTCATTAAGTCAACAATACAGTTGAGAAGGTGAAATTTATGTCAAAAAGTGTAAAATACAATCAGATTCTGGATGCACTTCAGCATTTATTAGAGCAAAAGGATATGCAGACGATTTCCGTCAGTGAAATCGCACAGGCTGCCGGAATCGGAAAAGGAAGTATTTATTATTATTTTTCCTCAAAAGAAGAGATTTTGGAAGCATTGATCAAACGAAGTTATGAAAAACCATTAGAGACTGCAAAGAAACTGGCAGAACAAACCCATGTATCTCCTTTTACCCGTATGGCAATGATTTTTCAGGCCTGCCGGAATTCTTCCTCCGAATTCTTGAAACAGGATGCCGGAAGACCACTGGTAAATGCTCAGGAAAAGGTTCTGTTACATCAAAAGTATCTGAACTATCTGGTTACAGAATTAAAGCCGGTATTGACTTTGATCATTGAGCAGGGCATTGAGACAGGGGAGCTTCATTTTGACCATCCTGGGGCCTTAGCAGAAATCGTACTGATCATTCTGGCTGTAAAATTCGACAACTCCCTGATTCCCTCTACACCGGAGGAAATAGAGGAAACGATTCTCGGCTTAATCTCCTTATTAGAAAAGGGAACCGAAAATCCTTCCGGTTCCCTGAATTTTTTAATAACACCGCTGTAACTTCATATCGTTCCTTGCCATTTGGCTCACTATTGCTCCTTTACCAGCTTAGCTGCTTCAAATTCCTTGACAATACTTTCTTCCGGTTCCTTTGTCAGCAGGCTTACTACAACAATAAACAGTAATGACACTAAAAATGCCGGAAGTAATTCATAGAGATCCCATACACCGCCCAACGGTCGAACCGCAAACTTCCAGACAAATACCATTATACCACCACTGATCATACCTGCCAATGCTCCCCAACGGTTGCTCCGTTTCCAGAACAAGGCACACAGGGTCAAGGCTCCAAATGCACCGCCAAATCCCGCCCAGGAAAAGGATACGATTCCAAACACGCTGGAATCCGGATCTCTTGCCAGAAATACACCTATCAAACTGATAACAACAATTGTAAGTCTCGCTATCAAAAGACTCTTCTTCTCTGACAGCTTGACATGGAAGAAATCTTGTACAATGTTCTGAGACACACTGGAGGCTGCCGCTAGCATCTGACTATCTGCTGTAGACATCGTTGCCGCCAGAATACCAGCCAGAATCAATCCCGCAACAATGGCCGGTAAAATACCATTCTGACTGATTAACCCTGCAATTTTTGTGATTATGTTTTCGCTGCTGCTGCCTTTCAAGAATTCCAATGCCCCTGCATTCGTCATACCCAGACCTACCACACCGATGAAAATTGCCACTGACATTGCAATAAATACCCATACGGTAGCAATCCGTCGGGAAAGAACCAGCTTCTTCTCATTTTCAATTGCCATAAATCGAAGCAGAATATGGGGCATTCCAAAATATCCCAGCCCCCAGGCAAGTATGGATATGGTGGTTAGCACGCCATAAGGCTTTGCCGTACCACTTGCCACATCATAAGTTGCATTCATGGTCAGATAACCGGATAATGATCTGGCATTGTCTATAACGGCTTCCACACCGCCTGCTTTGGAAATACCAAAGCATACTACTACCACTAGGGCAATGGTCATAACAATACTCTGAATCAGGTCAGTGGTAGAAACAGCCCGAAAGCCGCCCATGATTGTATAGCCGACTATAATTGCCGCGGATACCAGCATGGCAACGCCATAATTCACACCAAAAAGGCTGTTAAATAATTTGCCGCAGGCAGCAAATCCGGATGCAGTATATGGGATAAAGAATACAATAATCACCAAAGCTGCTATGGCATTCAATGTATTGGAGGTATCATGATACCGTTTCGAATAAAACTCCGGTACGGTAATTGCATTGATATTCGCCGAATATCTCCGAATTCTCCGGGCCACAAAGAACCAGTTCAGCCAGGTCCCAATCCCTAACCCGATAGCAGTCCAGCCCGGATCACAAATACCAGTTAAATATGCCAGTCCCGGCAGACCCATCAGGAGCCAGCTTGACATATCGCTGGCTTCTGCACTCATAGCTGTAACAAGGGGACCCATTTTCCGTCCTCCCAGGTAAAAATCCTCACTGTTACTGTTTTTCTTGCTAAAGACAAAACCGATTGCCAACATTCCTAACAGATATATGACCATGGTTGCAATAATACAAAAATTAATCGTAGATATCATACTTCCTCTTTCCTCTCCTTACTTTTCAAACACACTCTAGGGAGTTAGTTTATCATACATGTCTGGAACAATGCAAGAAATATATGAGAAA
>JAIECC010000011.1 GCA_029068665.1 Lachnospiraceae bacterium | reverse complement strand
TCTACTCCGTATAAGAGTCAGATTCTGAAGACTCAGAAGAATCAGAAGAACCGGAATCTCAAGCGTAATGCTTTTATTTCTTCAGGATATTTTCCTGAATGTTCTTTATAAATAATTTCAAACAGGGACTGTACACGAAGAAGCCTTTGTGTACAGTCCCTGCCTGCGTTCTAGTCCATATATGTACGAAGGACTTGCTTTTGTTCTTTATAAATACTTTGATAAATAGTATAAGTCAGCAGTCCGGTCTGCAGAAGATAGCTGAGCATCATTCCCCACATATAGCCGGTCAGGCCGATATTGGGAACCAGCCATAAAATGAACCCGATTCGAATACCAATACCAAGGATCGAGTAGAGAAGATTGATTGCAGCCTTGCCGATTCCGTTGATAATGCTTGCCAGACAGGAGGAAAGAAAAATGAAGGGACAAAGCAGGGCAAACTGGAACAGAAGCTCTCCGGCAGCTTCACTGCCAAACAGGAAGCGCCCGGTCCATTTGCCAAATATCAGCAGGTAGATGGTACTTACAGCACCGATTAAAACACAAAACCAGATACTTTTTCGTATAATGCTGCGAATGGTCAGGAGATGATCACTTTTATATTCAGAAGAAATAGCAGGTAACAGCATAGTAGCAAGAGAAGAGGTCAGGGTGGTAGGAAACATAATACAAGGCAATACCATGCCGGTTAAGGTGCCATAAAGAATTAGAGAAATGTCTCCATTCTGAAAGTACAGATTCAACATATGGGGAATTAATATGGCTTCCAGACTTTGTAAGGCTGTTAAGGAAAGACGGTTGGTTGTCAACGGAATAGCATCTCGAACCAGTTCCTTTCGATAAAGAGCCTTAGGATGGCAGCAGGCCGAATCCGTAGGAAATGATTTTTTGGAATGAAGATAGCAGATAATGGTCCAAAGACAGGAAACCACTTCTCCCATAACGATACCATATACAGCAAAATAAGCTTTTGGCTCACCGGACAGGAACCAGGCAGCCAGAAGATAAACTCCACCGATTTTTGCTGCCTGTTCAATCAGCTGTCCCCAGGCTGTGACACCGGATTTTTGGATTCCAATATAGTATCCGACCAGACATCCCTTGATGGAGACAAAAGGAAATGCAAGTGACAGGATTCGAAGGCATTCTGTACATTCCTGAGAATGAAGAACCTGATAACTGATCCAGTCTGCAAAGAAAAAAACAAGCAGGCTGCAGGCCAGTGCCAGAACAATAGACAGCTTCAGGGCACTGCGCAGTAAGCAGGCCCTGGATTCTGTGGAATTAAAGTCTGGTCTGGCTACCTGCCGGGTCAGTGCGGTCTGGATTCCCTGGCAACAAAAGCTGAAAATCACCATGTAAACCGGAAATATCATTTGATAGATTCCCAGCTCTCTGGCACCGAATAGATTGGTCAGGAATATTCTATTATAAAACCCCAAAAAGCGGGATAGGATTCCTGCAACAGTAAGAATAAAAGTTCCTTTAATGATGGAATTCTTAGTAGAAGTAGTCATAGAACGGCCTCAGATGGTTCTTATTTTCATTATATGGGGGTTTCATAAATTCATGACAAGAATAGAAGGTTAGGAGTTGATAGAAGCATGGCAGAAATTTATCTGGATCATGCAGCCACTACAGCAGTACTGCCCCAAGTGGCAGAAGCAATGGTTCCATATTATACCAAGGCATATTATAATCCATCCAGCATATACCGGCCAAGTCAGGAGGTACGGAAAAAAATCGAAGAAGTACGGGAGCAGATTGCATCTGTCATCGGGGCAATGCCGGAAGAAATCTACTTTACCTCCGGCGGCACAGAGGCAGATAACTGGGCGTTGACTGCAATGGCATCTCCGGTGGAGGAAAGAAGACATATTATTACATCTGCAATTGAGCATCATGCCATTGGACACACCTGTCACCGTCTGGAACAATCCGGTTGTGCCGTTACCTATTTACCGGTTGATGGAAGAGGGCGGATTCATATCTGTGATTTGAAACGGGCCATTCGGAGAAATACCTCTTTGATATCTATTATGTATGCCAATAATGAAATCGGAACCATCCAGCCGGTGGATGAAATCGGTGAGATTGCATGGGACAGAGGTATTCTTTTTCATACGGATGCGGTTCAGGCATGCGGGCAGATTCCTATTGATGTGAAGAAAAGCCGAATTGATCTGCTCAGTGCCAGCGCTCATAAGTTCAGAGGTCCCAAGGGCGTAGGTTTCCTGTATGTCCGTAAGGATCTGTCCCTGCAAAGTCTGCTAAAGGGAGGGGGACAGGAACGGGGTTTTCGTGCAGGAACAGAGAATGTGCCTGGGATTATCGGTATGGGGAAAGCACTGGAAATTGCCAATCAGACCATGGAGAGGCGCAGAAAGAAGGAAACCATTCTGCGGGATTATCT
>JAIECC010000109.1 GCA_029068665.1 Lachnospiraceae bacterium | reverse complement strand
AATAAACACGAATAATAAAATATCAAAAAAATTAGAATAAAAATGAACCTTTTATTCTTAAATCCCGTCTGCTTATCAGAGGAAACTACGACAGGCAGAATAATGTCATCATACCGGAAGGAGAACTTAGGATGAAACAAAACATCGCTGCACTTGTAGCAGAAGCAGGAAAAGGAAGTCAGGCTGCATACGAGGCACTGTATCAGGAGACAAAGCAGATAGTATATTTTACCTGCTTTGGATTGTTGAAATCAGAGGCGGATGCTGCCGATCAGATGCAGGAAACGTATATTACGGCATTTCAAAAGCTGGACACGCTGACGGAACCGGAGAAATTCCCTGCCTGGATCAAACGAATTGCGGTTAATAAATGCAAGGATTTTCTGGTTCAAAAGAAAAGCTGGTTTCCTCTGTTTGAAGAGGAGGATATTCCTGTGGAATTCGAGGAAACAGATGCCGATTTTCTGCCGGAGTCCTATATTACCGTACAAAGTAAGCGAAAAATTGTACAGCAGATTATGCAGAAAGAATTATCCGATGTCCAGTATCGAACAATTCTTCTGTACTATTATGATGAGCTTTCTTTAGCGGAAATTGCCGGGCTGATGGAATGCTCGGAAGGAACGGTGAAATCCCGTCTGCATACTGCAAGAGAACGGATCAAAGAGAGTGTATTGAAGTACGAAGAGAAGCATAAAGACAAGCTGTACTCTATTGCTGCTCTGCCATTTCTGGTGCAATTGCTGCAAAGGGAAGCAGCGGAATTGCAAATGCCGGAGATTCGTCCGGATTTTCTACAGGGCATAAAGAAGCAGAAACCGGCTTCCGAGTGGAAAGGGGATTCAAAGCAGAACGCAAATCAAAATCAGAAAGGGGAAAAACCATTCATGGGAAAGAAAGGGATATTAAGTACAACAGCAGGAAAGATTATAGTAGCGGCTTTGGTGTTGTTGATCGTTGGCGGTGGAATTGCCGGTACTCTGATTGCAGTCAGTCACGGAGGGCAAGGAAATGATAGCAGGGAATCAGGGACGGAAGGAAATGCAGGTGTAAGTGAAGGCGGAAATGAGGTTATTTCGGAGAACGAGGAGCTCTTTTGTCAGATTCCGTTTACAGATGCAGCTACAGGAGAGGATTACTTAAGCGGTCATATCCTGAGTGCTATATTCTACGATTATAATGATGATTACGCAGAAGTTTACATGGTATTAGACGATAAGCATAATTTATATAAATGTACTTTCTCTTCGGATGTTTCTGACGCTTATACGGAAAACGACGAAATACAATGGGATATTGAACTTTTATATGAAAATACCCGGCTGGAGGAGATAGAGAATTGCTGGCGTATGTATCATTATGATATTAATACCGGAGATAAAGAACCAGGGGCGGATGGTCACGAAAAGTGCACTTTAATATATGGAAACGGATATGTGTACAGAGATGGTGAGGAATATGATCTAAATGCCATTCTTCCGATTAAAAAGCTGGGAGTTAATGCAGTGAATGAGATGTTTATTATTGACACAAGCGGTAATCTGCATTATTGGAATAGTAACAAAGGATTGGATACCCTTAACAGCCAATATCCCGATCTTAAGCAGGTAGGATTTTTAAATTACTATGAGGCACCGTTGTGTGATGAACTGCTTCAGGGAAATTGCGTTGATGTAGTTGCAGATGAAGTGTTGTTGTCAGATGGCAGATTGGTATATGCCAGTTCTCCAATAATGATAACGGATGATTATCGAGTGTTGTTGGATGTTGACAAATATACATTCGAAGAACGGGTAGTGATGGAAGGAGTCAAAGCTGTATATGGAAATAACTTAACAATGGCAGTTGAGGACAGCCAAGGTAACATCCATGACGTGGGACCGTACAGCCCGTCATCGTTTGAAGAGTATCATGAAATAGTAGCCTGTGATTATGAAGGAGAGATTCAGGGTATTTATGAAGGAGGCATACGTTCATTACTTGTACAGACAACAGACAAGTATTACTATAGTTGGGCTTGCTATGATATTCCGGAAGAGGGGGGAGAACCGGAGCCGTTCGAGGTACTTACTGCACTTGATTCTGCCACTTCTCCGATTAAGGATGTTGTAGATATACAGAGCATTGCGAATGTTGAAATTCTCTTTCTGCTTGAAGATGGTACAATCTGGGGATATATATATTGACACACTTAATGATAATGAGATGATTGAAAATAGAAGAAGGATGTGGAACCGCTTCATCTGTTTGACAGATGAGGCGGTTTTGTCGTCAATTTTTCTTTTAATTCACTTGAAATCGCCCTTCAATCGTCATAATATATTTATAACAACTGGATATCCGGACAGGAAGAAAGAAATGAGAGCAAGAATATATAACAGGAAAGAAAAAAGATATTATATATCTGAGATATATGGTATATTAAATTGTGGGATGGAGATATGTCTGGCTGATGATATAGATGATTTGGAAAGCGTTGTTTTGGTTGAATATTCGGATTTTTCTTCCGGAGCGCCTTATGAGATTTTTATTGAGAAAATCGATATCAATACACCCCCTCAATTCCAATGGATTTATATAGGGAAAGAGGAGATGGAAGGCAGGTCTTGTTTCGACCAAATTATCCGGATGGAATTATATTGAATGTCAGGAAGATATTGACCGGCTAATGGGAGAATTTTCGGGATTCCATGATTCGGTATTAAAGGAATTCAGTTATATTACGGGAGATTATATCTCGTCGGAAGGACATATGTGTCTGAGTGAGAGCGGAAGTAAGCAGATTAAGATTATTTTTGAAAGTGACTGGGCAAAACCGATTGAAATGATTCTGCTGGCACCCAAGTTTATCCAATTGGTTCCACCGGCAGAAAATTATCTTGCTAATTTATTTGATGCATCTGTCTTTATAAAAGACTGCATGGTATATTTTTATGATTCTTATATGGAATCCATTCCTTCTCAATATAATGGCAGTTATTTCTCTGCAATGGGAATGAGGTGGAGACATTATTGTGTATAGAAAGGAACAATATATGAAGGTATTAATTATCGGTGCCGGGGCAATCGGTATAGCAATCGGTGCTTCTTTGGAAAGCCAGGGAGTAGAGGTTGATTTTCTGGCCAGAGGCACTACATTAGAAGCCATCCGGACCGGAGGCGTGGGCAGAACCGGATTGTTTGGAGAGTATAGCTGTCCGGCAGAACAGGTCGGAGTCTTTGGTACATATGAGGAGCTTTCGGAGCTGTCATATGACTATGTGATTATCAGTGCCAAAACCATGGCAAATCCGGAGATCAGCAGGGCGCTCTGGAATGCCCGGAGCTGTATGAAGCCTTCTGCAAAGCTTGTCATCATGCAGAACGGGTGGGGCAATGATGTGCCATACTTGGAGTATTTTCCTAAAGAGCAGGTATATAACGCAAGGGTCATTACCGGCTTTCAGCGGACAAGCCCTAATATCAGTAATATCACAGTACACACAGCACCGATTCTGCTTGGCTCTCTTCATGGCTGTGAGAATCAGTGCATGACACCTTTGCAGCAGGCATTGCTTGCTTCCGGTATCCCTACAGAAGTAACGGATGAGGTAGGGAAATTTTTGTGGGCAAAGATGCTATATAATACCACCCTGAATCCTCTGGGAGCCATACTGGGTGTAAACTACGGACGGTTGATGGAGTCAGCTTCTTCCAAGGCGATTATGGATGTACTGATTGAGGAAACCTTTACCGTCATGAAAGCAGCAGGCTATTCCACCAACTGGGAGAGTGCGGAGGAGTATAAGGAAGTATTTTACGGGAAATTAATACCGGATACCTATCATCATCGGGCATCTACCTTACAGGATATAGAAAAGAAGCAGAAAACAGAGATTGATACTCTGAATGGATGTATTGTAGGACTGGCAAAGGAGCATCATATAGCTGTACCGACACATGAGATGATCGTGCGGCTGATTCATAGTATAGAAGACAATTTTTAACTGTTTTTATGCAGGCAGAAGGACTCTGAACAGGGAAGTAAAAAAGTGCAGCATATAAAACAGGAATTTAATAAAAGAAAGGGGTTCATGAACATGGGATTTTTAACAGGAAAGACAGTTATTATTACAGGAGGAGGAAGAGCGGTATTAAGTGACGGCAGATGCGGTTCTATTGGTTATGGTATTGCAACCGCTTATGCCAAGGAGGGAGCGAACATCGTCATCACCGGAAGAAATGTGAAAAAGCTGGAGGACGCCAAGGAAGAACTGGAGCGTTTGTATGGGGTTCAGGTACTTCCGATTCAGGCAGATGTTTCGGCAGATGCAGATAATGAGGCTGTGGTAGCAAATGTAGTGAAGCAAACGGTGGATACCTTTGGCGGTATTGATGTTCTGATTAACAATGCACAGGCTTCCGCATCCGGTGTAACTCTGGCAGAGCATACCACAGAGCAATTCAATCTTGCTATGTATTCCGGATTGTATGCGGCCTTCTATTATATGAAGGCTTGTTATCCATATCTGGCAAAGAGCAAGGGTTCTGTAGTGAATTTTGCATCCGGTGCAGGTTTGTTTGGTAATTTCGGTCAGTGTGCCTATGCAGCAGCCAAGGAAGGAATCCGTGGTCTGACCCGTGTAGCGGCAACCGAGTGGAGCAAGGATGGTATCAATGTGAACATTGTCTGTCCACTGGCATGGACAGCACAGCTGGAGCAGTTCCAGCAGGCATATCCGGATGCCTTTGAGCAGAATGTACACACACCGCCTATGGGACATTTTGGCGATGCAGAGCTGGAAATCGGCCGCGTTTGTGTACAACTGGCATCTCCGGATTTTAAGTATATGACCGGTGAGACCATTACATTAGAGGGCGGATTGGGACAAAGACCATAATAGTTATAAATAGATAATCAAGAAAGAAGAGGTAAAAGGAGCATGCTAAAAGGAAAAGTTGCAGTCGTAACAGGCGGAACCAGAGGAATCGGATTTGCAATTGTGAAAAAATATCTGGAAAACGGGGCAAAAGTAGTATTATGGGGTTCCCGTCAGGAAACCGTAGATACGGCACTGGCGAAGCTGAAGGAAGAGAACAGTGCATGGGAGGTTACCGGCATGGCACCGAAGCTGACGGATGCAAAAGCAGTAGAGGAAGCAGTAGAAGCGGTAAAGGCTCAGTACGGCAGAATTGATATTCTGGTGAATAATGCAGGAATATCCCAAAGCACACCGTTGTATCAGTATACACCGGAGGACTTTGATAAGGTAATGGACCTGAATGTAAAGGCATTGTTCTATGCAATCCTGCCAACGGCTAAGATTATGAAGGAGCAGGGAGGCGGCTGCATCATAAATACCAGTTCCATGGTCAGCATCAGCGGACAGCCGGCTGGTGTAGGATATCCAACCAGTAAGTTTGCCGTAAACGGTATGACCATTTCCCTTGCCAGAGAGCTGGCACCGGACAATATCCGGGTAAATGCCGTAGCACCGGGTGTGACCAAAACTGACATGGTAGCAGCTTTGCCGGAGCAGATGGTAGCGGCAATCTCTGCCAAGATTCCGTTGGGAAGACCGGGAGAGCCGGAGGATGTTGCCAATGCATTTGTTTATCTGGCAAGTGACATGGCCAGCTATGTCACTGGTGAGATTTTATCTGTCGATGGTGCGGCAAGAGCATAAGGTATCAATTATTATAAAAAGGAGCCATTACATGTTTCTGTGAAATGGTTCCTTTTTATAAATATCAGTATTCTTTTTTTCTAAACACTATAACTGTAAGGGGACAGGATAGGGTAAATATCAAGATTCCGCAAGCAAGTATGACCATGCCGCTCAAAATAATCTGCAAGGTTGTCATACCTGTCGGGAAAAATGAGTTAATCAAGGTAGTAAGTCCTATTATAATTCCGATTCCACAAAGCAGGCTGATCACTAAGAACACTTCATTGCGTCCTTCTCCGCCCCAGAAGAACAGCGGAAAGAAAACTGCACCCATAAACAGGCTTATGCCGATTCCGACTACAAACAGCATAAAAATGTCAGTATTTTTGTCAAAAGGATAGCCATGCATGATTACAGATAAAGCTGCGCATATTCCGGCAAAGGCCATGCCCACAATCAGCCATAAAATCTGACTTAAAAATAAGCTTTTCACCACATCTGCTCTTTTTACAGGGGTGGTCAACTTGTATTTACACCACTTTGTTGCACTTTCTCTTCGTAAACCGGAAATCGAAATAAATGAAAATCCAATTATTACAAATATCATATATCCAATAATAAGTGACGGCATTTTGTTACCCATGGCAACAACGAAGATACCCACGAAAACCATAAAGATGAAAAATACTTTTGCATTGGATAGAGCTGCAT
>JAIECC010000108.1 GCA_029068665.1 Lachnospiraceae bacterium | reverse complement strand
CTTTCTCGTGGGCTCGGATATTTGTATAAGAGTCAGGGTGTGAGGTCATGTCGAACGTAGTAGTTAAAGAAAACGAAACATTAGATAGTGCTTTACGCAGATTCAAGCGAAACTGCGCAAAAGTAGGTATTCAGCAGGAGATTCGTAAGAGAGAGCATTACGAAAAACCAAGCGTTAGACGTAAGAAGAAGTCTGAGGCTGCTAGAAAGCGTAAATTCAAATAAGAAAAGATAAAAGCTGTTACCGGGTGTAACAGCTTTTCTTCATGGAAAACAACACGAAAGTAGTTGGCAGCAGATACCATGCTATGATATAATTCATGTGTCTGATTTTTATCAGAAAATGAAAAAAGGTGCGTAAAACAGCGCCGAAATGAGGAAATATGATAGACTTAAAGGACTTGATCAAAAATACGGAAGAGACGGTGTTATGGGAGGGCAGACCTAAAAAAAGCGTAACGATATTGGAGGCTATTTTTAATCCTATGCTGTTTATAGCTATAATCTGGGGAACAATCGATTTGGCAGTAATCGGAGGTGTTACTCTCTCAGGAGCAATGCAGCAAAGGAGTACTGTCTTATTTATAGTGCCATTCATGCTGCTGCATCTTATGCCGGTGTGGATTTATCTGTTTGGCATTCTCAGTGTTTTTCTCAGATGGAAAAATACCAGGTTCATGGTAACGGACAGAGGGCTGTATGTCAGCGGAGGATTCTTTAGTTTCGATTATGAAATGAAACCATGGACGGATATATCCCATGTGAGCATTCATCAGGGTATTTTTGACAGAATGTTTGGAGTGGGCGATGTTGTGTCTACCTGTGCGCATATGAATACGCAGATCAGAACCGGTAACGGACACTCCCATGATCATAATTTGAAGATATACAACATTCCTGACTTTTTAAAAGTATTTCAGATGGTTAACGATTTACAGAGAGACGTCTTTTCCGATACCATGTATCCGAATGATTTAAGACCGGATACAAATAGCGGCTATCGGACCAAATATCAGGGCAGATTTTAGGATGCTACGAACAGCGGAAGGGCAATCCTTTATGTCCGATAGAAAATAATGTAAGAACAGTGTGATAATATGCTTTGTGATAATACATAAGTCACAAAGCATATTATTTTATAGAAAGGCAAGTCTGCCGGGCAGGATTGCACTGTGGCGGAGCTGAAGGATATCGTAAAGCAGGATTTTGTATAATAAGGTCATATATCAGCGAAAGGGGCGGATAACATGCAGTTGACGGATTCCATTGACAATATAAAGGGAATTGGAGAAAAAACCACCGCATTGTATCGTAAATTAAAAATCAATACCATTGAGAATCTGCTGGAACACTATCCCAGATACTATCTGACCTATGCAGAACCGGTAGATATTGCAGAAGCTCCCATTGGAGAACGGGTGGCAGTTCGGGCTACGGTGAATTCCTATGTAGAGGTCAAGAAGCTCCGGACCCTGAATGTAACTACCTTTACGGCAAAGGATTATACCGGTTCCATTAAGATGCTCTGGTTCAATTCTCCTTATATCAAGAAGGTATTTCATGTGGGACAGACCTATATTTTTGTAGGCACCATAACCATCCGGAATTACCAGAAGGTCATGGAGCATCCGGAATATTACACCGAAGCAAAATATCTGGAAAAGCGAAAGGAATTACAACCGGTATACCCTTTGACGGAAGGTTTGACCAACAAGCGGATTCAAAAGGACATGAAGGCGGTAGGCGGTGTGATTCATGAAATGGAAGAATACCTGCCCATGGATATTCCGGAGCGGTTCGGACTGATGGAATATCGGGAAGCAGTCCGGCAGATTCATTTCCCTCTGGATTATGACCAATTGGAGCAAGCCAGGCACCGGTTGATTTTTGACGAGTTCTTTTTATTTCTGTTAGCAATGCGGCGGCTGGAGCTGCATCGCGCCAAGGTAGAGAATCACTTTGCCATTGGGGAAGGGACCTATTGGAAACAGTTAGTGGACAGTCTCCCTTATGCATTGACCAATGCCCAACAGAGGGTTCTGGAAGAAATCAGAGGGGATCTGACCGGAGATTCTGTTATGAACCGGCTGGTTCAGGGAGATGTAGGCTCCGGCAAGACCATTGTAGCGGTACTGGCGCTGCTGATGGTGGCAGAATCCGGTTATCAGGGGGCATTTATGGCACCCACGGAGGTTTTGGCTGTCCAGCATTATGAAACTGTCAAAAAGCTGCTGGAATCTTTTGATATCCGGGTAGAATTGCTGGTGGGTTCCACACCTCTGAAGGAAAAACGCAGAATCTATCAGGGACTGGAACATCAGGATATTGATATTATAATCGGTACCCATGCCTTGATTCAGGATAAGATTCAGTATCAGAATCTGGCATTAGTCATAACCGACGAACAGCACCGGTTTGGGGTTCATCAGCGGGAGAAGCTGGCAAATAAAGGGAAGGAGCCTCATGTACTGGTCATGAGTGCGACCCCGATTCCACGAACCCTTGCCATTATTTTATACGGAGATCTGGATATTTCCATTATGAATGAAATGCCTGCCTCCAGACTGCCCATTAAGAATTGTGTGGTTGGAGCAGAGTCCAGAATTACCGCCTATCATTTTATTGAAAAAGAGGTGGCAAAGGGACATCAGGCATATGTGATCTGCCCTATGGTAGAGGGAAGCGAAGCTGTGGAAATGGAAAATGTAGTGGACTATGCAGGAACCCTTCGTACAAGCCTGAGTCCATATATTCAGGTGGAATATCTCCACGGGAAAATGTCTGCGGGAGAAAAGGCACAGATTATGGAACGGTTCTATGCCAATGAAATACAGGTGTTGGTATCCACCACAGTAATCGAGGTAGGAATTGATAACCCCAACGCTACCGTAATTATGATTGAAAATGCGGAACGGTTTGGACTGGCACAGCTTCATCAGCTCCGGGGACGGGTAGGACGGGGAAAGGATCAGTCTTATTGTATCATGATCAATACCTCGGATCAGGAAGAGGCAAAGGAACGTCTGGATGTGCTGTATCAGTCTAATGACGGCTTTCATATTGCTAATGAGGATCTGCGTCTGCGGGGACCGGGAGACTTTTTCGGAGTCCGGCAGAGCGGAGAGGTATTATTTCGTCTGGCGGACATTTACAGTCATGCAGACATTTTGAAGCAGGCACAGGAAGCCATAGGGCATCTGGAAGCACAGAATTACAATTTTGAGGATATCTGTCATTATAAGCTTTCAGCAAAGCTGGATATGATATTGTAACAATTATAATATGGTGTTTTATTGGAAAATGTGTTACAATGAATTGCGCTAAATAAAAAGTATTTGAATGGTGATAGAAAAAAGGAGAGGGTTATTATGTGGTTTAAGGAGCATAAAAAGCAGATTCTGATCGGTGTAATTGCCGTACTTGCTATTGCTGCAGCTTTGGCTGTGGGGATTTTCATCGGCAGGGGAAAGCAGGAGACACCGAATCCGACAACAGATACGGAAGCAGTTACGGATACGGCAACAGAAGAACCGGATACAGAGTCAGATGCTGATGTCTCCCAATATAATGTGGAGATATTTACCAGTGGAAGCTGGGATAGCAACGGTTCGGTAGGTGCTACTTATAATGTCCGGTTTTCTAATACAAGCGATGCTGATGTCAGTGCCTGGTATATAGAGGTGGAGGTACCGGAAGGAAGTACGGTAGCTGACAGCTGGGGCTGTACTACCGAAGTGAAGGGTAAAACACTTACCATTACGGCTGTAGATTGGGGAGCTGCAGTTGCCAAGGGACAGACCATAGAAGTGGGCTTTAATATGACTACGCCTACAGCCATTACACCAAGTATTTCCGCCCTATATGTAGACGGAAAGAAGCAGGATGGAAGTGCAGCGGCGACAACGGAGGAAGCTTCTACAGAAGAGATTGAGCCGGAAGAACGTCCGGAGCCGGAATCCGGTACACCATTGGAAAATCATGGTGCATTGCAGGTAGAGGGAACCCAGCTGGTAGATGCCAGCGGTGCTCCATATCAGCTAAAGGGTGTCAGCACCCATGGACTGGCATGGTTTCCGGAATATGTAAATAAGGATGCGTTCCAGACCATTCGGGATGACTGGGGCGGTAATGTAATACGTCTAGCCATGTATACGGATGAATCCGGCGGTTACTGCAGCGGCGGTGACAAGGAGCAGTTAAAGGCTTTGATTGACACCGGTGTAAATGCAGCAACAGAGCTGGGTATGTATGTTATTATTGACTGGCACATTCTGCATGATACCGATCCGAAGATTAATCAGGGAGAAGCAGAAAAGTTCTTTGCGGAAATGTCGGCAAAATATGCAAATTACGACAATGTACTTTATGAAATCTGTAATGAGCCAAACGGCGGTGCTACCTGGGATGGCAGTATTAAGCCTTACGCTGAGACCATCATTCCGATTATCCGGAAAAACGATAAGGATGCCATTATTATTGTAGGTACGCCAACCTGGTCCCAGGATGTGGATATTGTTGCGGACAATCCGATTACCGGACAGGAGAATATTATGTATACCGTACATTTCTATGCTGCGACCCATACGGATAATATACGAAACAAGGTAACCTATGCCTTAGATAAAGGACTTCCGATTTTTGTATCGGAATTCAGTCTCTGTGATGCTTCCGGTAACGGAGCCAATGATTTGAATCAGGCGGAGAAGTGGTTTGATTTGATTAATAGTAATAATCTGAGCTATTGCTCCTGGAGCTTATCCAATAAGGCAGAGACCTCGGCACTGATTCAGTCCGGTTGTTCCAAGACTTCCGGATGGGAGGAAAGTGAATTATCGGAAACCGGTAAATGGATTCGCAACCAGATCCGGGGCAACTAGCAGAATGACAGGATACAAATAACAGATAAAGGATGTCAGTAAAAGGAATATGAGAGTAATTGCCGGTACAGCAAGGAGTTTACAATTGAAAACGGTTCCCGGGATGGAGACACGGCCAACCACGGACCGGATTAAGGAAACCCTGTTCAATATTCTGGCACCGGAGCTGCCGGATTGCGAATTTCTGGATTTGTTCAGCGGAAGCGGAGGAATTGGCATTGAAGCCTTAAGCCGTGGTGCAAATCGGGCTTATTTTGTAGACAACAGCCGGACAGCCATAAAGGTTATACGGGAGAATTTAATCCACACAAGGCTGGAATCCAAAGGTGAAATTCTGGGATGTGATGCAATTGGTGCCATCCGTATGCTGGAGCAGAGGCATGGAGCATTTGACGTGATTTTTATGGATCCTCCTTATGAGAAGGAATTGGAAAAGCAGGTGTTGTATACTTTGGCACATTCCTCTTTGGTAAATGAGGATACATTGATTGTTATAGAAGCCAGCCTGAATACAGAATTTGATTATCTGACGGACCTTCCTTTTGAATTGTACAGAGTGAAGAAATATAAGACAAATAAGCATGTCTTTTGTTGCTATTCAGTCACGGAGAACTGATTGGGGAAGATATTATAAGGAGGATTTTATAGAATGAAACGGGCGGTATATGCCGGAAGTTTTGATCCGGTTACCTTAGGGCATTTGGATATTATTCAGCGCTCGGCAGAGATTTTTGATGAAATAATTGTAGGTGTGCTGATGAACAGTGCGAAATCTCCATTGTTTTCTGTGGAAGAACGTGTTAATATGTTGGAAGGAGCAACGGAAAATATATCCAATTGCAGGGTGGTTTCTTTTTCCGGTCTTTTAGTGGACTTTGCAAAAAAGATGGATACGAATGTAATTGTCCGGGGATTACGGGCTGTTACCGATTTTGAATACGAATTGCAGATTGCTCAGAGCAATCGGATTGTAGCACAGGATGTAGATACGATATTTTTAACAACAAATATTGAGTATTCCTATTTAAGCTCCAGTATTGTAAAGGAATATGCCTATTATGGAATGGATATTTCTCCCTTTGTACCGGAGAATGTAATTCCGGTTCTGGAGGCAAAGATAAAGAATAGATAAGTCAGACTGCAGGTTGGCTTAGCGCTGCAGCAGGAACGTGTTCAGGAAATTAGGAGGATATAGAAATGGGCAAAAAAGGCGTAGAAGATATGATTAATGAAATAGAGATGTTTATTGACAGTTGCAAGTATGTAGCCTTTTCTTCTGACCGGATCAGTGTGCCAAAAAGTGAATTTGAGGCCATGCTGAATGAATTACGGTTAAAGATGCCGAGTGAATTAGAGAGAAGCAAGAAAATCATGCGGAATAAAGAGGGAATCATGACAGATGCCAGAACCCGTGCAGAGGCTATTATTACGGAAGCCTCCAATGAAGCCAGGCGTTTGGTGAATGAAAGTGAAATCGTTACCCTTGCGAATATTCAGGCAGAGGAGATTTTAAAGCAGGCGCAGATGGACCGCAATGCCATTATTGAACAGGCAAACACTGAGGCGGCAGAGATTCGCTTCAGTATGATGGAATATACCACCGGTATGCTGAATGATATTGAAAACTATGTTCAGGCTACCATGGAAGTGGAAAAGCAAAATTATGAAAGCTTAATTGAGTCCCTTCAAAACAATGCAAATGTCATTGAAGCAAACCGGAAAGAAATCGAGGAGCAGCATTTGGCTATGCTGCAGGCACAGCAGCCGGAGATTACACCGGAGCCTCAGTATGTGGACAGCGCATTTACGCCGGAACCACAGTATGTGAACAGCGCATTTACACCGGAGGAAGCCTATGCAGAGCCTTCCTACGGCTATGAAACCCAGCCACAGCCGGGATATATGGAACCGGAGACACCGGCAGCTCCGGAAGAAGAAAGCTTTGAATATGAAGATGAAGATGATATATTTGGGGAATAAGCTATAGAAGAAGGAGAGCCAGGAGATAGCTGAGTCCTCCCATACATAGCTTAATAATGGTATAATGAACAATGGACAGTCCAGTGTCAGTCAGGACGCTTTTGGTCTGCAGAATACTGCAGATACCGCCAAAGGAGGTCAGACCGGCAATCAGGGCTGTTTTTTGATGGAAATCAACAGGAAGATAAATCAATAAGTGAATGCCATTGGTGATTTCCAAGGTGCTGGTCAGCAGCTTGGAAAATAAGGAGTCAGCCGGTATGTAATGAAGGAGAAATTGAATCAGAATACAGAACAGCATAATATATACGCCTACCATTAATATGACCTGTAGGGAATGAAGGAGGATCTGCTCCAGGGACTGAGGTGCTTTCCTTGACATGGAAGCAGACGAGAAGACATCTGCTTTTTGTCTGTCCTGCCATCCGGAGGCAGATGCCGCTGACAGATTCTGCAGATGGCGGTCAGATCGGTTCCATCTTTTTTTCAGTATGAAAAGCAGGCCATACAGGAACAACGGAAGATAGATGACCAGAAAAAAACGTATGGCTGATATTTGATTGTGCAGGGATTGATTTAAAATATAGCCGCTGATGAACATGGGACTGGTAATATTACAGATACAGAGCAGGGCGTTGGCATCGGCGGAAGCAATCTGACCGGCTCCGGTCTGCTGATTGACCAGGTTGGCTCCTACGGGAAGCCCACAGAAAAGCCCCAGATAGCAGATTCCCTTGCCGTGAACCTGCTGGAGCAGAAGATTTGTAATGATCATGAAGGGCAGAATGGAGGGCAGCACGGATTCATACCATAATTCCAGCCCGGTATGTGCTCCCTCAATTACCAGAGGCACATGAAACAGCATGCCAAGTAATACTACTATCAAAAGAAATATCATGAAAATAGAATGCATGATAGGAACTCGTATTTCGCTTTGTATCAGTATATGAAGAAGCGGAATTAAACATGACCGGAATCCTGAATGAGAATCCCCTTGGTATATTCATTTGCAGCCGGAATTCCATATCGCCGGGCTACGGTCTGTTCATAGAGATGGGCACAGGCAATGTCCTGCTTTAACAAGCAGAGCCCATCCTGATTTTCCTGTTCCTCTAATTGACGCAGTCCATGGGTCAGCTTTGTAATGATCGGAATCTCACTGTGCAGCTTCAGCTCCCGAAGCAGAGGGGTGGCTTCCTTGCGAAATGCCAGCAGCCTGGCATAATGCATACTATTGGAAGCAGTCTGCCGGAGCATTTCTTCCTTACGGATATCCAAAAGGATATGAAGAAGAGCGCGGCTAATCCGGGTATAGGTATACTGTCGGCTGGCAACTGCATCTACAAATTGCTCATACGTATATTCCGGCCGGTATACGGAGAGAATCCGGTTTCCCAAATCCTCTGAAATATCCAGATAGTCTGTAAGAGGACAGGGTGGTTTCCAGAGGATATACTGCAGATAGGGATAAAAATCCTCCATGGTAATTGGTGTGTGGTTCCCATAAGCCGATGCCAGGGCGGAGTATACAGAGGCAGGAAGTACGGGCTTTAAGGCAGTGGTACAGCCCTGTCGGAGATATTCCTTGCGAATGGCAGTAGCAGAGGAAAAATCATCAGACAGACTTTCATTATGATAACCGGAACCGGTACGGAGACAGGGAACCGGACGGATGGAGCTGTGAAGCCGGGTTAATGCTTTCAGATATTCAATGGCTAAAATGGTGTTGGGTTCTGCCAGCAGTACTTCCAGACCGGAGGCAGTAACAGAATCCATGGGCATAGTCTGAAGAATGGCATTGGCCCTTGCTTTGGGATAGGAAATTCCCTGGGATAGCTGCTGATTGAGAAGCTGACGATAGGAATCCGGCTCCTGGATCAGAAAGTCCGCAACAGCCTGCAATAATGAAAGATTCTCAATTTCGCAGCCAAAGCTGACCTGAGAGATGCAATGCAGCTGGTGAAGAAGCTGAATACCGCCGAAAGCAAAATACTCAGCACTTGCGGTGCCATATAAAACCGGAAGCTCAATCACGGCATCCGCCCCATGTTCAATTGCCATTGCGGCACGTTCGTATTTATTCCACAGAGCGGGAATTCCACGCTGCATAAAGTCCCCATTCATAATGACAAGAATAAAATCAGCCTGTGTCCCGGACCGGGCGGTCTGAAGCTGGTAGCGGTGTCCATTATGAAAGGGATTATATTCGGCAATCACACCTGTAATGTTCATCTGCATTTCCTCCTCGTATAATATGTATTGCCCCCTCGTTTCGTACGGGTATTGCCCCCTCGCTTCGCTCGGCGGCAGTTCCTCAGAGCCATCCTAAATGTGTCGCATCGCTCCACATGGCTCTTCGTCTCGGCGGCATATCGTCGGAACCCATTTATAGTTATGAACTTCGTTCATAAGGGTTCCTCCTGTAATAAATAATATTATTTTAATTTATATTGCCATCCTTCAAATGAGAGAAGATATGTCCCATTTTTTCTTCCTTGGTTTTCATGTAGAATGCGTCATATTTTTGTGTTGGTATTTCGATTGGCACCCGTTCTTTAATCGTCAGTCCATAACCATCCAATCCATATACCTTACTGGGATTATTGGTTAGAAGCCGCAGTTCCTTAATCCCCAAGTCCCGTAAAATCTGGGCACCCAGCCAGTATTCCCGCAGGTCCGGTGCAAATCCTAAATCCAGATTCGCCTCTACCGTATCCCGTCCCTGCTCCTGAAGTTCATAGGCCTTTAGCTTATTAATCAGACCGATGCCTCTGCCTTCCTGCCGCATATAAAGCAGTACGCCTCTGCCTTCCTTTTCAATCTGCCCCATGGCACTGGACAGCTGCTGCCCACAGTCGCATCGAAGAGAGCCGAAGACATCTCCGGTGAGGCATTCCGAATGTACCCGGCAGAGGACATCCATACCGTCTCCGATTTCTCCCTTGACCAGTGCAATATGATGCTCCCCGGTAATGTCGCTGACATAACCGTAGGCTTTAAATGTACCGTACTCCGTCGGAAGATTTACCGTTGCCTCACGGGTGACGTGCTTTTCATGAAGGCGGCAATAATCCTGCAGGTCCTTGATGGTGATAAACGCAATATTATGTTCTTTGGCAATTTGGATTAACTCCGGTGTCCGCATCATATGTCCGTCCTCTGCCATGATCTCACAGCAAAGACCGCATGGCTTTAATCCGGCTAACCGCATCAGGTCAACGGTTGCTTCCGTATGACCATTTCGTACCAGGACACCGCCTGCTCTTGCCACCAGTGGAAACATATGGCCCGGACGACGGAAATCTCCCGGCTTGGCATCCTCCGCTACACATTTCATGGCGGTCAGGGAACGCTCATAGGCAGAGATACCGGTAGTGGTGTCCACATGGTCAATACTGACGGTAAATGCGGTACAGTGATTATCCGTATTTTCAGATACCATCTGAGGTACATTTAATTTATCTGCCAGTTCCTTTGACATAGGCATACAGATCAAGCCCTTGCCGTGTACTGCCATGAAGTTTACATTTTCTCCGGTGGCAAATTCTGCGGCACAAATGAAGTCGCCCTCATTTTCCCGGTCCGGATCATCGGTACACAGGATGATTTTCCCGGCCCGCAGTTCTTCTAATGCGTGTTCGATGGTTGAAAATTCAAAATCCATGTTTCTGTTCCTCCATTTCAGATTAAAATCCATGTTCTTGTAAAAACTCCATGGTAATGCCGGCTGCTTTTTCACTTGTTTCCCCTTCCTTACCGGAATAAGGCAGCAGAAGCTTCTCTACATACTTTCCAATCACATCATTCTCCAGATTCACCACATCTCCCGACTTATGTCCCAGCAGTGTGGTTTCCTCTCCGGTATGAGGAATAATGGAAACCTTAAATACAGAATTGTCAACATAAGCAACGGTCAGACTGATACCGTCAATGGCAATGGAGCCTTTGTTCACAATCAGGTGCAAGATAGGTGCAGGCGCGGATATGGTGACCCATACTGCATTACCTTCCGGCTGCAGGGACAGGATTTTACCGGTACCGTCGATATGACCACTGACGATGTGACCGCCAAACCGCCCATTGGCAGCCATGGCACGCTCCAGATTCACCTTTGCTCCTATGGGCAGGCTTCCCAAATTGGTTTTCCGGAGAGTTTCCGCCATTACATCTGCAACAAAGCTGCCGCTGTGAATCCGGGTAACAGTAAGGCATACACCGTTAACCGCAATACTGTCTCCGATGTTGGTGCCGGATAGGACTTTATCCGCTTTGATTTCTATGGAACCGGAGCTTTGACCGTCAATGATTTTTTTGACAGTTCCGGTTTCTTCAATGATTCCTGTAAACATTTATTCTTCTCCTAAGATTAGTTTTAATTGGTCAAATATCTATATATGTCTAAAATATTTGATGTTTGCCATGAGAGTCAATATTTTATAACGTGATACCAGCTTCAGCAGTCATACTCAATCAGGATATCATCACCGAAGGTCTGGACTTTTGGATGACATAATTTCAGACTGTCTGATGGAACTTCAATACCGGCACCGCTGACCGGAGTATAGGGGTTAACGCCGCCGAAAATCTGGGCCCCTACATAAGCATATACATGATGGACCTGTCTGGCTGCTACAAAGGCAGCATTAATGGTGCCGCCACCCTCTACCAGGATACCATCGATTTCCAGTTCCCCTAATTGTCGAAGCAGGTCGTGAATATCAATACTGCCATTTTGCTCTGCCGTAAATAAGACCTGAACACCCTTTGCTTCTAATGCCTGCTGTTTATGTTCCAGATCATCCACACAGGCGATAATAACCGGAGCCTGATCTGTTGAATTGCACAGCTTGCAGTCTAAGGGAATCCGTAAATGACTGTCGCAGACAATTCGCACCGGATTCCGGCCTTCCGGGATACGACAGGTCAGCATTGGGTCATCCTGTAGTACGGTCCCGATTCCTACCAGAATCCCTTTATAATAATTCCGCAATTGATGAACATGATTTCTGGCAGTCTCACCGGTAATCCATTGGGAGGCACCGGAGTTGGCGGCAATTTTGCCATCCGCTGTCATAGCATATTTTAACGCGATATAAGGTGTCTTATTCTGAATGTAGTGGAAGAACACCGGGTTGAGGGCATCACATTCCTCTCGCAGAAAATCCTCTGTGACTTCGATACCTGCTTGCCGAAGCATGGCGGCACCCTTCCCTGCCACCTTGGGATTGGGATCTCTGGAGCCGATAACTACCTTTGCCAGCTTATGATCTATAATGGCTTCTGTACAAGGTGGGGTTTTCCCATAATGACAGCATGGCTCTAAGGTGACATAGATGGTTCCGCCTTCCGGGGCTTCCGTACAGGCAGCCAGAGCATTCCGTTCTGCATGGAGCCCGCCGATATACTGATGATAGCCTTCACCAATGATACGGCCATCCTTTACGACAACAGCGCCTACCATGGGATTTGGATTGGTCTTTCCGGTTGCTTTTTTTGCAAGCTCTATGGCCCGGCGCATGATAGCTTCTTCCGTCATAGCACATCCTCCTTTCGAGGTAGAATATCTGTATATACTCATTCATTAAATCCGGCTGATATATTGCCGGGTCTGTTTCATGATTTCATTCATATGTTCCAAATCAAGGAGGGCATCCCCGGTCTCTAAGGAATGGTTTCCATCCTGAGTAATGAAAAGGGGCAGGCCTCGATTTTGACAGTTTTCTTCAACAATTGCCAGTTCTACCCAGGGGTCCTTTGTTCCGGTAAATACGATACCATCCTGGTTCATGAATTCAAAGGAAGCCTCCACCGGTGTATAGAATACATTATGAGTAGTTAAATGCTGTTGCCTGGCATAGGCAGAAGCCACCGCTGTTCCTACACTTTTGGAAATAAAAAGCAGGGTGTCATAGGCATGAAAATCCACATCCTTAAGCAGGTCGGTTGTCTGCTCCATAGCACTGAAAAATGCTTCCTTCATCTTTTCCGGAGAACCCTTCACGTCCTTTGGAAAGCCTCCATAGGAAACTTCAATTACTTCATAATCGTATTGCTTTGCCAGCTTCTTACTGTAGTATAACAGTGGTTTATCCGTATGATATCCGATTCCCGGAAATATAACTGCAAGCTTCATGAGAAAGACTCCTTTCGTACTTCTGATTATGGATGTGTTATTAGTTTTGAATTGTGCCCACAAGAATAAAAAAACTGTGAGCCATACACTCACAGGGCAGTTTTGATAAACAAAAACTCTGGAATACAAAAATTCCAGAGCATTTTACATTTCAACATAAAACTTCTTCTTCCATCCAGACTATACTGTCGGCTTCGGAGTTTCACCGAATCATGCCTTGCGGCTCGCGGGCTGTACCGCCGGTAGGGAATTGCACCCTGCCCTGAAGAATGTGTGATTTTCTTATGGTCTATTGTACTAGCATGGAGGATACTTTGCAAGGCTTTTTTAAGTTTTTGCTACGACATCTATATAATTTTTCGGACTGAAAATAGTCGGATTATCCAAAAATAGATGAGTTAATACATATTTATTATAAGTTATATGTGGAATTAATAAAAATGTCATGATATAATAAAAATATTGAATTTAAACTAATACAATAAACAAAAAGAGGTGTGTGGTCATGCGTATTGTAATTGCGGTAATTACGTTAATTGTTGCAGCTGGTTTAGCTTTTTTACCAGCTAGTATAGCAGCAAGAAAAGGGAAAAGTTTTGGTTTGTGGTATCTATATGGTTTTCTTATATGGATTGTTGCTATTTTTCACGCAATTTCTTTACCAGAGCTAGATAAAGAGTCTTCTGTAGAAGATGATAATAAGTTTGATTCTTTGGTTAGAATTCCTAAAAAGG
>JAIECC010000107.1 GCA_029068665.1 Lachnospiraceae bacterium | reverse complement strand
GTACACAATTTACCATTATACTAGAAAATGTACAGAGGATAAATTTCTTCTTAGAGGGTAGGATACTACCCATACATAAAAGAAACCAACAATAATCAAGCGCGCAAATTATTGTTGGTTTCGTCCAACAACAACCTTATTTATATAGATTTCCACCTCAAACAGGCAGCCGGTTACACCGACTGCCTGCTCTCTTTCTCAATATAAGCTATTCCTTATTTTTTGCTATATCCTCTAATGCCCAGATATGAGAATCCCTTCGAAATACAAGGCAGACTATCACACCGACAATACCAATTAAAAAGAATAACATCTGTGCTCCACTACCTTTTCCCATTCCAAACAGATTTGTCAAAAGACTACCCGCTGCCTGTTTTGCCATAAGTGGTTCAAATACCGTATCCACTAATGCACCGCCTAAAAATAACCCCAGCGGTATGGTAAAGAACTGCAAAGTATTTCTTGCCGAGAAAACTCTCCCCTGCATGGAAACCGGAATTTTCTCTCGAAATATTACATCCATATTGGCATTCATGATTGGAATACTGATCCAGCCCAGAAATGCACCGACACACCATAAGGGAAGGTCATCTGCAAAAGCCAGAACAAAGTTTTCCGTACTCATGGACAACAACAAGGTATTACAAATCACGCGAACCCGACTCTTGGGTTCCGGAACCAAAGATACCAAAATACTTCCCGCTAATGTTGCGATTCCAATCACTGTGTTCACTGTTCCAAGTGCTATATTATCTGCTTTAGATAAAATCATGGCAGGAAGGGCGGCATCATATATAGATGCAATAAAATTAATAGCCGCCAGAAAGAGTATCAAATCCAAAATTCCTCTGTTCTCCTTCAAATACCGCAGACCACTGAATGCAGATTGTAAAACAGTTTCCTTCTGTTCTTCTTCCCTTGGTATTTGAGGAATCTTGATAAAGCAAACCAGGCTAAAAAATGCCACTACAAATGTTACTAAATCAATCCAGATAACTGCCTGCAATCCCCAGAATGCCAGAATTGCCGTTGCCAAAACCGGTGTCAAAATCGTATTTAGTGAATTTGAAAAAGAACGAAATCCGCTTACCTTTTGATAATGCTTGGATGGTGTCAGCAGTGTAATCGTAACATCAGCTGCCGGCTGTTGAATCGTATTCATCAAACCATTAATTCCATTCAAAACATATAGGTGCCATATTTCCAATCTTCCTGTCAGTAATAAGACCATTACTACCACTGTACAAAGTGCAGCAACACTATCGCTGACCAGCATAGTAATCTTCTTATTCCATTTATCACTAAGGGCGCCGGCAAAAATACTCATAATAACATAAGGTGCATAGGAACATACTGATAATAATGCGGTACTCAACGCCGACCCCTGTTCCTGATAGGACCAGATTACCAAGGCAAAATTCGTCATGGAACTGCCAAGAGAAGAAAGGGATTGTGTAATCCATAAAATTAAAAAGCTATGAAGCTCTTTTATAAGTGTATTTAATTTTTTCATTTCGACTTTGCTCCTTTTTCATATAATTTAACCGGTATGCAAAGTCTATTGGACAAAATTCTTATTTATACTCCATACAGGTTTGTCCAAATCAGACCTTGCATGGAGCAAATGCAATACAAAGCAACATCCTTCTTCCTCCTAAATTCTTCATTTTCTACATATGAATGACATTATACCATCATTTCTGATTACATTTGTACTTTACGGCAATTCGACCACAGTGCCACTCAGAAAACATGCATTTTCAAGTAGCCCTCTGCCTGTGCCTCGTTTAGTGCAAATCGTTTCTGTAATTTCTCCAGAATTCGATCCAGAGGAATCTGCTCCTCCATATTATCTAATATAAATGCTTCTATTCCTTTTTCTATCCCCTTTTCTATTCCCCGTTTTAATCCTCGCTCTTCTGCCATATCAAACAATGCACACATGCTAACGCCTCCTTCCTTTACCCGAAACCGCTCGTCTCCGGTCAACATTGCCAATGCATCATAAGTTTCTACATATTGGGCAGTTAAAGTATCATCTATTTCCATATCCTGACTTCCTGCTGCCTGTAGTGCTGTAAAAAAGAACCGCAAATCAGTATGGTATTTGTTAATCTCATCCTTCGAAAGGTGTAAGGCATCCACTACATACAATGGATAATCCGGTATGTATTTCTCCAGTACGGTACTTTGAATTTCCTGCCTCAAATTAAACATATCATAGAGGGAATATGGTGCCTTCCACTTTTTCTCTCCAGTATAAAACGTAATGGTAATACATGGGAGCAATTCCATCTTGTTTCGAAATTCATACTCATAAGAAAGACAATCATAAATTAATGTTCTGCTCGGCATCAGTTTATCAATCGTTGTCTGATTTTCAATGCCACATATAATATTTCCGATTTCTATTCTACCATAATTTCTGACTATATTTGCATTTGGGTGCAATTCGCCTTCAGGACTCTTCCCACCTTTGGCGGGTCCCTCCTCAATGTATACTTTACCACATTTTACTACATCACGATATCGTTCAAAAAATTCCACATTACTGTCGACATCTAATATTCGAATGGATGCTCTTGTATCAACAGAAACTAATTCCTCTGCTAACAAATGCAATGTTCCATCCTGAAATACCGTTTGGTTAAATAATTCGCAAAAAATATCTTCTTTCTCTAAAAAATGCTTTAACGAAATATCCTTCTGTTTTCTCAATCGTATCTTTTCCACCTTTGCTGTCTGATTCCAGTTAGACTCAAATTCCTTATTATTGCTTAAATAGTCAGAAGCGTTTCAAACAGCTATTGTATTTTATTAAAATATAGTTAGAATACTTTCGATGAAAGAACACTATATCTCAATTGAGAAATCCAAAGAATACTAAGAAATG
>JAIECC010000106.1 GCA_029068665.1 Lachnospiraceae bacterium | reverse complement strand
GTTCATATTCTGGTATGTACAAGATCTACTGAAAAGATGTTGTTACATATGGGGAATCCGGAAACCGATTGTTAATATCCTGATACAGGTTATGTGCCGCTTCTATGTTTCCTGTATTTTCATAGGCTTTTGCCAGATTATATCTTGCTTCCGCATCCTCCGGCTTTAGATTACAGAATATCTGAAGCTGTTTAATTGCCTCATCGTAATTCTCTGCTCCATATGCGGTCATCCCCGTGCTTCTGCAACCATTCAGTTCTTCGGTACTGTTATTCACGATTGCCTGAATACAGTTCCGGGTGGCTTCCGATAATTCGCTGCTGTTTAGGTCAACATTTCCCAGAGCTGTAATTGCCTCCTGCTTATTTCCATCCATATATGCCTGAAAGCCTGTCATAATATTATCATTCACACCACCTGCACTGCTTTCCACTGACATTTCCTCTATCTGCCGGGTCAGGGAGTCTATATTGGTCTGAAGCTTTTCATTATTATCCTGTAGATTTGCAATGGTAACATTTTTCCCTGCCAGCTCTGCACTATAGGATGCCTTCAGGTTCAAATTCTCACTACTGATACTTTTTATACGTGCAGGCATTACCAAAAAAAACATTGCTACGATGCCAATCACCAAACCTGCTGTCAAATATAGTACGTTATGCTTACCATATTTGATTTCCTGATAGCTTCCGACCTCCAGATTCTGTTCCGGATTAATATCATCTGCTGCCGCACCCCGTTCGATGATTTCCCGTATTTTCCGCCTTGCAGTCTCTTCTCCATCCAGTTCTTCCTCTTCTTCTGATTCCTCCACATCTTCCAGAAGAAACTCCTCTTCTCCATAGTCCGTATCCATGGGAACACCGGTAGAATACTGCTTTCCGTTCTTCTCCATCTCCGCCATATAATGCTGGGCCATAGGGTTGTATTTATCAATCCGCAGAACCCGCTGCAGGGCCTTTCGTGCCTTATCCAGATTGCCATCCTGAATATATATCAGTGCCAGAATCAAATACGCTTTCACAAAATGAGGATTGGCACTTAATACCCGCTTCAATTGAATCAATGCCAGGTCATGATCTTTCTGTCTGACATAATGCAAGGTAAGATTGTACTTTTTGGCTGCCTGATCAAAGCTGCTCAGCTTATTCTGGTTGCCCTGCAACAGCTTCAGATAGCGAAGAGCTGGATTCTCTTCCGATTGATAATTGGAACTGATTACCCACTCCTCCAATGCTTCTATCACTTGTCCGGTTTCATAATAGACCAGACCCAGAAGATTTCTTGCATCAATATTTGCCTTATAATAGCGCAAAGACAGCTTTAAGGCTTTCTCTGCCCCGGTCAAATCCCGAATCTTGGCATCCTCCAGCCCCACATTGTAATAATACAGGGAAGTATTCCATGCCTTTACTAAATATTCCTGTTTTAACCCGCACTCGCTGCACACATCATTGATGAGTACCGGTGCTCCGCAATGTAAACAATTCATATTCCTTCACACCTATCTATTCATTATAATACTGTGGCGGCTGTTGTGCCTGCTGCATTACTTCAATCAATACATCTGCAACATCATTAAAATCATTTCTATATATATTATCTTCCAACTGGCTCATTTCGGCTGCCGGCTGAAACTTTTTAATCTCTTCATCAAAATTAATCACGGTTCTTCCTCCTTCTTTGCTTCCAGACTTCCCACCAGATATAGGGAGCCTACACAGAACACCCGATTGTCCGATCTTAAACAGTCATGTGCCAGATCCCATGCCTGAGAAATATCCGGTGCTGTCACAATGGGACAATCCGTATACTGTTGAAACAGTTCCTGTACCTGTTCCACCGGAGTGGTTCGTACGCCATCAATGGCAGTAATGATAATTTTTTCATAGGAAACCGTCTCACATAATATCCGTATCATCTCATTATACCGCTTATCACTGGCTACTGCAAATAGTAAAATGATTTTTTTATCCAGGTATATTCTGGTAACGGTATCACAGAAGGCACGAATGGCCGGCTCGTTGTGGGCGCCATCCACATAAATACCTGGTTCTATTTCCTCCATCCGTCCCTGCCAGTTCATTTGATAAATCCCTCTGCAGATTGCTTTGTGAACAAATTCCTCTGTGTTCTCTTCCCCATCTGCCTCTGATATGGACCTGACTATATTTTTCAGCTTGTCCCCTTTCTTTATGGGATTGGAAAGCAGATAATAACCTGCTTCAATGGCTATGGCAGCATTTTCCGCCTGATACAGTGCCGTCTTTTTCATTCGATATGTAACAGGCTGCTTCCTGCAACTGTATTTACTATCATACCGATTCACATAAGAAAAATCAATTGTCTGTTCCTGAATTTCGTCTATTGTAATCTTATCTTTTTCGACGGGAAGCATAAGGATTCCCAATTCTTCTCCCCTCCGTTGGATTACTGTCTCCGTTACATCCTTCTGACATAGATAGATACAGGGGGTGTTTGCTTTTAAAATTCCTGTCTTTTCACCTGCAATCTGCTCCAGAGTATTTCCCAGATACTGCATGTGGTCCATTCCAATGGAGGTCAGAATCGTTAGATATGGCTGCAATACATTGGTTGCATCCAGTCTTCCTCCCAGTCCGGTTTCATAAATCACATAATCCGGCTTCTGCACTTCATACCAGCAGACTGCCATTAAAAATACAAATTCAAAAAAATTCGGATATACCAGTCCGGCTTGAAGCCCCGTCTCCACTGCATCCCTTACCTTTTCAAATATAATCAGAAATTCTTCATTGGAAATCATGGAGTCATTCAATCGGAACCGTTCATTGATCTTCACCAGATGAGGAGAAGTAAATACTCCTACCTGATACCCTGCCTGCTGCAGGATGGAAGATAAGAAGGCACAAGTGGAACCTTTTCCATTTGTGCCGGCAATGTGTATGGCTGGTATTTGCTCATGGGGATTTCCTAAAAGTCTTAAAAATCCCCTGAGATTTTCATGGGTGGTCTTACCTGCGAACTTAGGAATATCCAGCAGGTAAGCAACTGCTTCTTCGTAATTCATTCTACTCTCTCCGGTTCCTGCTGCCAGTCTTCTCATAGCTGGTCAGTTACTGTCGCTGTTAACGGTTATCCACCTTCTCCGGATATAAATCATGCTGCTCCAGACGGTTTTGAGCCACAGTCTCCCAACGGGTTCCCGGCTTTCCGTAATTACAATACGGATCAATGGAAATACCGCCTCTTGGTGTAAACTTGCCCCAGACCTCAATATACTTCGGTTCCATGAGACGGATTAAATCCTTCATAATAATATTGACACAATCCTCATGGAAATCACCATGATTCCGAAAGCTGAACAGATATAATTTTAAGGACTTGCTTTCTACCATCTTCATGTCCGGTACATAGGAAATCGTAATCGTGGCAAAATCCGGCTGTCCTGTAATGGGACAAAGACTGGTAAACTCCGGGCAATTGAATTTCACGAAATAATCGTGCTCCGGATGCTTATTCAGAAAGGTTTCCAATATCTCCGGTGCATAATCCGACGGATAGGCTACACCCTGATTTCCTAAAAGAGAGATATCTCCCATTTCTTCCTGTTGTCTGCTCATTGTTCTATACTCCTTATCTAACTGCATTTTTACACTGGGTGAGGCCGGAACTCCGTCCGCTTCACAACAATATCGAATCAAGTATATATCCTATGCATTCCGGCTGTCAATATATACGGCTTTCCAATACAAAACACTTGTTTTCTCTGGATTAAACGTCAATGGGAATCACTTCTTCCAGGGAAAAGGAATAAATATAAGTTTCCTTCACTGGCTTTCCGGTCAACTGCTCCAAGGTTCGCTTATAATATGCCAGCTGGGCATGATATTTCCGTATCAATTCCTCCGCGCCTTCTTCTCCGGATACCCGGTCTGTTTTATAATCCATTAAAACCAGTTCTCCATCTTCTTCAAAATACGCATCAATAATTCCCTGAACCAGCTCCAGGTCCTCTTCCTCTGAATCCTTATAAATCTGATTCATGGGAATACCTATGACAAACTGCTGCTCCCGATAAAGTTTGCCCTCTTGCTCTGCTTGGCCCATTCGAATGCCAAGACTGGAATTTATCATATGATATATCTTCTTTGCCGGTACCATACGGCATTCCTCTTCCGTCAGAATATGGTCATCTCTCAGCTTCTGCAGGCCTTGCTGCACCAGCTCGCAGTTCTCCTTATGAAGAAAAGACAGCTTTTCCATTACCAGATGAACCAGTGTACCATAGGAAGCACCTGTCATTTCCCTGCCAGATGAATAAGATGTCCTCTTGTCTTCCTGCTTTGTTCCTTCCTCTTCTTCCCGTTCCTTTATGATTTCCAAATCCTCCTGCAGTGGAAGTACATCGATTTCTTCCGGTTCATCCATCATCTGACTCATCTTCTTGATTTCCGATACGGATAGCTTTCCTTTCAGAGTGGCTGCCATAGGATGAGAGTAATTCCACTGAAACCGATGGTTTATTTCCTCTGCCGTTTCTTTCTGACCGGAAAAAGAAGCTCGTTCTTCCCACAAAGCATCTAGTTCCCGCAGTCGTATCATCTCTTTTATCACCGGGACATCCAACTCTTCCGGTGTCACAATCCGATAACTCAGAAAGTCCTGCTTTCTATTCAGCCCTTGTATTCCCACAATACATTCCACCATCCAGGATAAATAAGAATCTCCTTTGGCAATCTGGTATTTTCCCAGGCTGTTCAGAGCGGCAAAATCAAATGTATCCGTTGTCGGTTCTTCCGGAGATTCTTCATTGTACCGATTGTACAGGCACCGGTAGGCTTCATTTTTCTTTGCCATTTTTGAATTAACCATCCCCGTCAGAATCAGTTTTTCCTGAGCTCTCGTCATGGCAACATACAGAATTCGAAGTTCCTCTGCCAGATTTTCCTCTTTCATATGCCGGGCCATCCAGTTTCGCTTCTCTGTTTTTTCATAATAATGCTCTTCCAGATGCTTATCATTCACAGCCAGATAGCAGTCGGCATCCACCAATACCGTTTCCTCCGCATCCCGCTGATTAAATCCCTTTCCACAACCACATAAAAATACTACCGGAAATTCCAGTCCTTTACTTTTATGTACCGTCATAACCCGGACCAGATTATCATTGGCTCCCAATACCACCGCCTCGCCAAAATCCTGTTCGGTTATTTTCATTCGTTCAATGTAGCGTAAAAAGTCAAACAGTCCACGATAGCTGGTATTTTCATATGCACTTGCCTTTTCAATCAGCTTTAGTATATTCCCCTGTCTTCGTACACCATTTGGCATGGCACCCACATAGATATAATATCCGGTGGTATTTAAGATATTCCAGATCAATTCCCGAATGGTACTATATGTCTTCTGTTCCTTCCATATTCGAAGCCTGTCAAAAAACTCTTCCAGCTTTCCTTTTAGTTCGGAATCAAAGTCCTCCATATCCACACAGGCATGAAGAACTTCCCACAGGTCACCCTTCCTGCAACAGCTCCGCATATAAGCCAGTTCTTCATCCGTTATGGATACCAATGGGCTTCGCAATACCCCTGCCAGGGCAATATCATCTCTGGCATTATCAATCACTGCCAGCATACACAACAGATTTTTGACTTCTACGGAATCAAAATATCCCTTTCCACTTTCTGCATATACCGGTATTTCTGCATCCATCAGTACCCGGCTGAATACCTCAGACCATCCCTTAATGGTGCGCAGCAAAATCACAATATCCCGATACCTGCATGGACGATAAGCCTGCAAATCCTCATCCCATACCGGCAATGGTTCCGAAGAATCACACAATTCATGAATCCGTTCCGCAGCCAATCGCGCTTCTAGTTCTATTGCGTCTATTTCCTCTTGATCCGGCTCCTGCTCACCATCCGTCTCCTCTTCTGATGTACTATCAGAATCTGCCGAAAAAGCATCTAGAAATAACACTTCAGTTCCATAATCTGCCTGCTGTTCGTTTTCTTGAAACTTCCGTCCCGGCACCAATGCCGCCTGATCAGTGTACTCAATTCCTCCCAATCCCTTTGTCATGATCTGGTAAAAGAATGCATTCACCGCTTCCAGTACAACTGCACGGCTCCGAAAATTCTGTTTTAATTCTATCTTTTTTGTCAGAGTGTCTTTCTCCCAGTCTGCAGAAAATTCTTCGTATTTTTCCTGAAACAATCTGGGTCTTGCCATACGAAACTTATAAATGCTCTGTTTCATATCCCCCACCATGAACAGATTGCTGTATTCCTGCCCCTCTCTTCTGGCAATACTGGTCAAAATCGCCTCCTGTAAATCATTGGAATCCTGATATTCATCAATCAGAATTTCTACATAAGCTGCCTGCAATTGCTCTGCTGCTTCTGTAGGAACCGGTCTTCCTTCCTCCATTCCCTTTGCCAGCACTGCAAGGGCATAATGCTCCACATCACTGAAATCCATGCAGTTTTTTGCCAGCTTTTCCTTCTGATATTCCCTCATAAAGGCTTCTGTCAGGTCTAAAATCGTAAGCAGGACCCGGCTGACATCCTGCTGCTGTTCTCCAATCTCTGACAAAGACAAACGGACATAGGATGCAGCATCTTTCTTTACCTTACTATAGGTTTCCCATAGTTCAGTTAAATAATAGGATTCCGGCACACCGGAATTCTTCCAGATAAATCGCTTAAAGGTACGGCTACCGGTATCAAAGGCATGCTGCAGTTCTGAATAGGTACTCGCCTGTTCTATAGTATCCAGCATCTGACATTCTTCCTGAAAATAAGCACAATATTTCTCATAGGAATTTGGCCGCCAGGCAGATTCTAAGCATCCATATTCCATACAGACCTGTCTGGGTATATTCTGTACCTCTGCCATCATGGACTGAATATCCCCAATCAGCATCTGTATCCAAGGCTGCTGCTCCAGCTCCTTTTCCTCCCACACCAAAGCTTCTCTTCGTGCCTCCTCCAGCCACTGAAACGGATAGGGAAAGCTGTCCGCCTGACGTTGGATTCTACGAAGAAGCTTCCGGATATTTTCATCGGAACGGATGGCATTCATATACTGATGAAGCTCCAGCATTTCTTCCTCCTGCTTCTCATATGCCTGCTCCAACACCCGCTCCAGCACATCCTCCTGCATCAGTGTTCCTTCGGTTTCATCCATAATCCGCATGGATGGATCGATTTCCAGCTCCTGAAAATGTTCGCTGACCAACTCCTTACAAAAGCTGTCTATGGTCGTAATATTGGCACGATGAATGAGAGAAAGCTGCTTAATCACATGCTGGTTGTCCGGCTGCTGCTCCTGCAAGTCTTCCAATGCCTTTCGTATTTTATTCCGCATTTGTGCCGCCGCCGCCCTTGTAAAGGTCACAACCAGAAATTCATCAATATCCTTTTCTTCTTTCACGACCCATTCTAATATCCGTTGTACCAGAACTGCAGTCTTACCGGAACCGGCAGCAGCAGAAACCAGCAACGTTCCTTTTCGATTCTCAATTACTGCCTTTTGGTCGGCTGTCCATTCCATAGCTGCTGTCTCCTTTCCGTAATTCCTTTAACTGCTTTACTGTACAAATCTGATTTCCCCCATCCCCGCAGTCCAGCTTACATACATCCTGATAGTCACAGTAATCACAAGGCAGGCTTCTTCCTGTCTTCACCGGCCGGATGGGGATTTGTCCGTCCAGCATAGCCGAACCGATAGCAGCTGCCACATCACGGGCCTGAACCAGAAGCTCCTGATACTGCTCTGAATTTACCACATGCTTGCTGTCCATGACGGTAGGTATGCCATCGATTTCCTTGATTCTTACCGGAAGAACCTCTTCATCTCCCAGCAGAGAAACACATGGTTCCTCTTTGTTTACAATTCCGGTCAGGGCTGTTTCCCTGCTAATCTTCCTGCTTAAAGCCTCCGTTATCTTTTTACCGGTCTTTTCTACCATAGGGATACGGAACCCATAATACAGGGACCCTGCCGGTATAACCTCCTTCTCCGGAAACTTCTTTTGCAACACTTCCAATACCACATTGGTATATACCAGCAATTGCAGCTGCAGACCTGCATTTACATGATCCACATCAATATCCTTACTGCTGCTTTTATAATCCAGTACTTTTACATATACATGCTGTTCATCCTGACAGATATCGATTCGGTCTATGATACCGCTCATTTTCATGAGGGAATCCTGACCTAAGGGCAGCTCTGCCGCCTCTAAATGCTGACAGTCAGCATCGGATGTACTCCGGTTAAAGGTCATTTCAAACCGATAGGGAATCATGGTTCCCCGCAGAAGCTGCTGCTTCAGATCTACGGCTGCATAGGCTGCCGTTTGCTGAATCCGGTTCAACAGCTGCCGATTGGCATGTGAATACAGATAAACACTATCCTCTTCCTGCCCCACTGCTCCCTGTATCTCTTCCTGAACCATAGTCACCAGCTCTTCATCCGTAATCCTATCCCATATGGTTTCCGAAGTCTCTGATAACAAAATCTCTTCTGCTTCCCGGCTTTCTACCCGCTTAAAAATCTGCTCTACTACATGATGCAGAAGGCTTCCCATGTCTCCCAGGGTCACCTCATTTTTTTCCCGTTTCTTCAGTCCCAATCCATACTCCAGATAGAACTGATAGGGACAACGGCTGTAGGTTTCCAGTCGGGATACACTGGTATTTAATATAGTTCCATATAATCGGGCAGCCGTCTGGGGGCTGATATAATGCTCCACATTGTTATACTGCATTCCCTGTTGTATCCGGTCCAGTATCCGGGGCTCATTCGCCTGATAATAGTCATATAACCCCTTCCACAAATCCGCTTCCCTTTCAGTCAGGGTCTCTTCCTGCTGAAATGCAGCCGAAATCATATCCGTACTATCTTCCCATGTTTCCAGATTGTTCCACTCTAATCCTTCGCTGACAAGTGTCTCCTGCTTTAGCGACGGAAACAGCTTCTGAATCCGTCCAATCAAATATGCCGGAAGTACTTCATTTCCATCCCCATCCTGTACATGATAGTTAAGGTAAAGCTGTTCTGACGGCTTCGTTACGTTCTGGTATAAATAGAACTGTTCCCGAAATACCCGGCTTCTGGAATCGGGAGCCAGCTCTAAGTCCTGACTGAGAAAGCTCCGGTCTGCTTCGGAAAGAATCCCTCCGCCTTTGGTCACTCTTGGAATAATCCCATCATTGACACCAAGTACGAACAATACCTTAACATGATTTAATCGGGTACGTTCAATGTCACCAATGGTCACCTGATCCAGACTGGGTGGAATCACACCCAATGAAATATCATCCAATCCGGTTTCCAACACCGACCGGAATTCCTCCGGCTGCATTGCTTCCTTTCCCAGAATGGCATCCATTTTTTCCCAAATCTCAGATACCTTCCCGTAAATCTGCCGATATGATTTTGCCTGTATCAGATTACCATCTGCTTCAAAGGAATCAGCTGCTGCCTCTAATTGCTCCTGCATATTCAGTTTTTCTAACAAATCCTGTAAAATCTTTATATAGTCCGATACGGTTTCTGCCTGCCGGAGTGCCTGAGTCACCGGTGCCAGACAGTCCATAACCGCTATACCGCAGCGTAGAATCGGAAGAAAATCTTCTTTCTTCTGCGCTTCTTCCCCTTCGGTCTGAAAAACCGACTGCCACCAGGAAAATCCCCGAATTCCCCGACGAATGACATAATTTTCTAATTGCTCTAATAGATCCGGTGCGATTCCCGTCACGCCGGTTTTTAAAAAACGAAATACACTTTCATAGGAATAATCCTTCTCAACAATGTCCAGAACCGCCCGAATACACTCCAGACAGGGATTCATATAGATACTCTGGTTCGTATCCATGAAATAAGGAATTCTAAATCTTGGCAGCAATTCCTCCGCCAAAGGCTCCAGTTCTTCCAGATTCCCGTGAATCACTGCAATATCCTGATAGCGGTACTGTCCGTTCCGCACCATGGCATGAATCTGTCTTGCCACCTTTCGCAGCTCCTGTCTGGGATTCCGCATGACCTGTATGTGGATATCCTTAACCGGTTCTTTCCATATCTCGTAGGGATAACGAAACAGATTGGCTTCCAAATGTCTTAATTCTTCTGCTCCTGTAAATCGCGGACAATTACCTTCTAAAAAGAATTCTTCTACATAAAGTCCAAGCCGTTCTCCAAGCTGTTGAATCCGGTGTATCGTATCCTTACTTAAATAAAACAATGCATGTTCTTCACAGGTTTCCTGTTCTGCACTCTCTTTATCAATGGTAACGGTAATATGTAACGCTTCACTTACCTGTGCCAGTTCTTCCAGTAATTCATACTGAACCGGTGTAAACCCGGTATATCCATCCAGATACAGAATGCTCCCCTGCAGCAGCATAGACTCCGGAACATGCTTTGCCAGCATTTCCAATACATGCTCTGCAATAATATATCTTCCCTGGATTTCCTTCTGAAAGGCATCATATACAAAAAGCAGGTCATGAAGCTTCTGTTTCAGCATACCATGTCCGGATAGCTTCTCATATACCTGTGCCATTGTCTCCCTTCCAATCCGATACTGGAACAATTCCGTGAACAGGGATTTTAATTCATCAATAAAGCCGGCCTTATTCAGACAGGAACCAAACACCGGCAATTCTTTTCGGTTTTCGATTAGAATCCGCTGCAGCAGCATGCTTTTTCCAAAGTCCTCCAGAACCTGATCACACCGGATATTCAACTCCTCAAACACACGATAAGCCAGACGATTAAAGCTGACAATGTCAATATTCATGGTGCCATGCTTCGGATGAAGGGTTACGATATCCCGCTGAGCCTGCATGGTAAACTGCTCCGGTACAATCAAAAAGAATTTCTGTTCCGGTGATTCCATGGATGCCTGTATCATTTCTTCATAAACTAAATGACTTTTTCCGGAACCACTGGGACCTTCAATTATCTGAATCATTTCCCTGCTCCCTTCTTCTCACAGCTCCTTGTATCTTCCTGTCATAAATTTCCCACCTCTGAATATATATAACTATAGAAAACGAGAGGTGACAGTTATGGCTTCGAATACAAAAATCCTAATATTCAAAGCAAAAGAGCTCATTTACACCATTATTTTTGTGGTACTGGGTATTCTTCTGCTCTTACTTCTCCTGTTCATGTTCCTGCCTGGAGATTCCAAACCTTCTGTGCCGGAAATTACAGAAACAGCAGCCTACGTCCCCGGTGTATACGCTTCCACCGTACAGTTAGGCGAATCCACCTTAGATGTACAGGTAACTGTTGACAGCAGCCGGATTTGTGATGTATCTATCGTAAATCTAAACGAAACCGTTACGACCATGTATCCGCTGTTAACGCCTGCACTGGAAGAAATCAACAGCCAGCTGCCAAATATCGAATCGGTAGAGGAACTAACCTGCTCCGCAGACAGTCAGTATACCTCCGTGATTCTGATTCAGGCGATTAAAAATGCTTTAGAAGCTGCTACACCGGAAGCCACAAATGAATAAATAAGACTCCTCATGTTTCCATTCTTCTGCTTTTGCAGTCCTTAACAGGGACACCCCTTGGTGAATACACCTACATATCAGACTGGAACATGAGGAGTTTTTTTACATCCGTTTTTCTGCCAGCTCTCCCTGCTTTTTATATATGCTCCCCTCCGGCACCACTCCCCGTACCATGGATACCGGATACACATTGCTGTTTCTGCCTACCACCGTTCCCGGATTCAGGACCGTATTACAGCCAATTTCTACATGGTCACCTAAAATTGCTCCAAATTTCTTCAAACCGGTGGAAAGCGTTCCTTCCTCACTCTTCACTTCAACCAAGGTCTTATCTGCCTTCACATTACTGGTAATACTTCCGGCTCCCATATGGGACTTATATCCCAGAATAGAATCTCCCACATAGTTATAATGGGGTACCTGAACGGAATTAAACAAAATCACATTCTTAAGCTCTGTAGAATTACCAATCACACAGCCGCTGCCTACCAAAGCATTCCCACGGATAAATGCACCGGGACGAACTTCCGTATCCGGTCCGATAATGGTGGGACCGGCTATATATGCAGTGGGATATATCTTCGCCGTTCTGGCAATCCAGACATGTTCTTCTCGCTCCTCATATAATTCCTCCGATAACGTAGGACCCAGCTGTAGAATAAAATCATGAATATAAGGTAATACCTCCCATGGAAATTCATACTTCTCTAATAACGCCCCTGCCATGGTCTCCTCGAATTGCTGAAATAATCGTTTCACCTGACATGCTGCTTTTAACTCTTCCTGATTCATATTACTTTCCTTTCTTATAATAACCTGCTGCCTTATCAAATAGCGGAGTAAAGGCATTCTGATTGTTTAATCCTTTTACCAATTCCGTCTTTTTCACTACAAAATCTTCTAATATTTTCATATAATGCTCTTCTGTGATTTCTCCCCGTTCTACCTGTCCCAAGCCCTTTTCCCAGCTTGCAGTCAGCTTCGGCTGAAGCAGAGCATTAATGGAATAATATACAATATCATAAATCATCTCTCCTTTTAATGTAGGAGTCACCACCTGAGTCTTTTTGTTCAATGCCATATACTGAATATTCATCAGTTTCTTTATAATCTCTGCCCGGGTAGCACTGGTGCCAATACCGCTGCCCTTCATATAATCCCGTAGTTCTTCATCCTCAATATCGGAACCTGCCTTTTCCATGGCAATAACCAGTGTACCGGAGGTATACCGGCTGGGCGGCTTGGTCTCTCCTTCCTTGATTCCGAATTCCTTTGCTTCCACTTCACTTCCCTTTTTCAGAGAAGCAATGTATCGAATCAACTCCGGACTAAACCGTTCTTCTTCCTCTTCTTCACTTTTTTTCTTAGAAAATGCCTTTCCTGCCACTTCTAAAAATCCCTGCTTATATAATACCTTAAAGCTTGCAAAAAAGCGTTCACCCTTTCGCTCCATGGTCAAAGCTGCTTTCTGATATTCCGCAGCAGGATAAAAGATGGATAAAAACCGTCTGGCAATAATCTCATAAACGCCTTTTGCCGTTCCGGATAATGCCTGTAGGGCACTCAGTCCCTGCCCTGTGGGTATAATGGCATAATGGTCCGTAATCTGCTTATCGTTTACATATTTGGTCTTACTGATTCCTTTATAGGAACCACCGGTCAATATCTGCTCTGCATAACCGGCAAGAACAGAATATCCCTTTAATCCGGCGATATTTTTATGAATTTCTTTACTGACTGCTGTAGATAACACTCTGGCATCCGTTCTTGGATAGGTGACCAGCTTCTTTTCATATAACTCCTGCACCAGCTTTAAGGTCTCATCCGGACTGATTTTGAACAGTCGGGAACAATCGTTTTGCAAATCTGCCAGATTGTACAGCATAGGTGGATTCTTTTTTTCCACCTTCTTTTCTACCTTCTCTACCTTCATAACCAGTGGCTGAGGCTGACTCATTTCTTTGATTAATTCTTCTGCATCTTCCCGCTTTAAGAATCCATTTTCCTTATATAGCTTGGGAGAATTAAAATACCGGCTTCCCTCTACTGCTCTCCATTCAGCCTCGAAGGTCTCTTCTGCTGCTCCAATGGCAGCAACCACCCGATAGAAAGGAGTCTTAACAAACTCCCGAATGCTCCGTTCCCGTTGTACTACCATTCCCAGCACACAGGTCATGCCCCTGCCCACAGAAATCGCACCGGACCGGTTTTCATTCAGATAATTACGCACTGCATAACCGTATTTCAAAGTCAGGGCTCTGGAAAAATTAATTCCCATAA
>JAIECC010000105.1 GCA_029068665.1 Lachnospiraceae bacterium | reverse complement strand
GATGTTGATTGCCTCTTTTGAAAAAAACGCTCACGTTTTTTCCGACATATTTCTCTCGTATATCTTCGGCTACGTGTCCTACAAATTCCCACCGTCCTTGTTGCTTGTCCCGCCTTTTTATTTCGTCAGACACAGGAATGCTGTTATAGGTAGAGTGCCCTGGAACCCACTCATCAATTCTATAAACTTCAAGTACAATTCCTTCATTGACAGCAAATGCCAAATCTGCCTTTCTCGCTCTTTCCACATTTATCTTCCAGCACCTCCTGGTAAGGTCATAAATCTCTGTTGCAGACATTACAGATTGATATTTGGTAATCCTAAAAATAATAACGTTTTCATCAATACTTTCAACTGTTAATTTTTCGTTCATATTCTCTCTCCTTCCTCACAAACAGCCAAATCCCGATTTATCATTATCAAAAATACTAAAATTATAGCATACAACCAATAGGCTAACAATGATGTATGACACTCTGTCATGAGTGTCTTCTGCAAATAATTTTCATAATACCCCTTGACACATAATACTATGCGATATATAGTATTATGCATAAGGAGGTATGGAAATGGATATTCAGTTAAAAAGAGGAATGCTGGATGTATGTGTATTAAGTGCATTATTACGGGAAGATTCCTATGGATATAAGATTATTAAGGATTTGCAGCCCTGTGTAGAGATTTCAGAATCAACGCTGTATCCCATACTCAGACGGCTGGAGGGAACCGGGGCACTTAGTGTTTATTCCGCAGAACACAATGGGCGGCTGCGGAAGTACTATGCCATCACCCAGTCCGGCAGAGAGCGAATACAGGAATTTTTAGAAGAATGGAAAGCAATGTTGAATATTTATGAGTATATCAAAGGGGAGATGAACAGAGATGAATAAAGCAGAGTTTCTGAATGAATTAAAAAAGCAGATTTCGGAGTATCCGACAGAAGAAACCCAGAAATCCATGGAATATTATGCTGAAATGATAGATGACCGGGTAGAGGATGGCATGACGGAAGCGGAAGCGGTTGCTTCTCTTGGAACCGTTGACAGTATTGCCAATCAGATTAAATGCGAGCTTCCGATTACTACACTGGTGAAACAGAGAGCAAAGGAACAATCCAAGGGTAAAAAGATGCCGGTATGGGCAATTATATTGCTGATTTTGGGCTTTCCATTATGGGGTGGAATTGTTGCATTTATTTTAGGAATGGTAATCATGTTCTACAGCCTGATCTGGGCAATGGACGCCGTATTGTGGTCGGTGGTATTAACCTTCGGCGCAGGTGCATTAACTGGTATAATTGGATTTTTTGTCAGCCTGTTCCGATTATCTTTGGGCTCAGCAGTGTTTTATCTGGGAAGCGGAATGCTGTGTGGAGGCTTAGGCATCTTTATTTTCATTGGTACATTACTGATAACCAAAGGCATTGTACTTGGAACAAAGCAGTGCTTTCTTTGGATAAAGCAGGCAATCGTAGGAAAGGAGAATTAAGATGAAGCATATAGGAAAAGCATTAATTATAGCAGGAGCCTTATCCTTGTGTGGCTGCGTATTTCTGGGACTGGGTACCGGCATGCTGTATGAGGAGTGGAGGAATTCTAAAAGTCAGAGTAATACAGAATATGAAGAGAAGCAGTACAGCACTCCGGTGAATGGAATTTCAACTATACAGACCGATATCGCATGGGATAATGTAGTGATTGAACCCGGTAAGGGAGATCAAATAGAAATCATTTACCAGGATAAGATTGATGAACCCAGATATCAAATATCAGAAAATAATGGTACATTACAAATCGTCCAGAAGCCTTCATATGGTTTTAGTCTGTTCAACATTCCGGATTTACGTTTAGGATGGGATAATGAAGAGAAGGTAAATATGACTATTTATGTACCGGAATCATATGCAGGAACCTATGACTTAGACTTAAGCTCCGGCAGTATGTCCGTCCAGGATTTGGTAATAAAGGAGGAACTGGAAGTATATGCGACCTCTGGCATTATTAAGCTGGATAACCTAACTTGTGAAAAGGATGCAGAGGTAGAGATATCTTCCGGAAGCGTTACAATAGAAAATCTTGAAGTACAGGGGGAATTGACTTGTCGCTTTACCAGTGGGCTTATCAGTGCTCGGGAGCTTACAGTGGAGGGGGACATGAAAGTGCGTGGCAGTTCCGGCAGCATTAATATGGAAGATATCATTGTTGTTGGAGATTTAGATTGTGATTTGACTTCCGGAAGGATTGTTTCGAAAACGGTTTCGGCTGAAGCTGTTTCTGCAACTGCCAGCTCCGGTACAATTATTCTGGATGAATTGACAGTCGGAAAGGGCATTGAAGCTTTTGTTACTTCCGGTACAGTCCGGGTAACCCTGACAGATGATATCAGCAATTATAGAATTAATAGTGATGTTACATCCGGACACTGCAGCCTGCCGGGGAACTTTGGAAATGGGGATAAGTATATCGATGTGGAAGTTACCTCTGGTAATGTGGATTTTACCTTTGCAGAATAAGAGATAGATAAGGTATGCATGCAACTTGCTACCGCGTCTTCCGAGGGCATGAGCATTCCAAAGCAGACACACTTTTGTTCTACCCAGCACGTAGTGGTACATAAGGCTGTAAAGAACACAGCCTAAGTACCAACGTGCTTCAACGGTCTGCTTTGGGATGCTCATACCTTTCTAAAGACGCTGCCAAGGCAAGTGCAGTTCCATAATGCAACATTAATTTTTAAGTGAACAGTACAAATATTAAGATATTACAATATTGGGGGTATAGTTTATGAATCCAAATAGAATTTTGCTTTTGGGACTGGCGCGGCACAGATTTATCTTATTCAAAATCTGTTACGCCGGAAAGTATGAACCGGGAACAGTTTATCGCAGACACATTTGAAGTAATAGAATATCTATGCAAGCGATTTTCAACAGATAAAATTTATCTTGCTGCCCATTCCTTTGGTACACCAATCGGAATACAGGCAGTAGCACAACGTCCCGAATTGTATAATGGCTATATAGCAATAAGTCAAATAGCTGACCAGCCCCGTTCAGAACAGCTTGCACATAGCCCGCTTTTTGAAGAACCAGAAAAAGCAGAAGCAATAATAGAGTCTATTAAAAATTGAGAGGAGAAAAGTCAACTATGAAAAAACTTACATCGAAAATGGTTCTGTGCCTGCTCAGTTTTTTTTCTATATTTTCCACACAGCTATGTTATACCTTTGCTGCTGATGATGTAGATTATCACAACATGGACTATGAGAAAATCAGCGCACAAATAGCAAAGGATGTGGAAGAGTATCATGTTCCGGGAATGTCTGTCATAGTAGTTGATAAAAATGAGGTATTGTTTGCAGAGACTTATGGCAACTGTGAGAGTATAAATACGCCGTTTATAATCGGTTCTATGAGCAAATCATTTACTGCACTTTCTGTTATGCAGCTTTTTGAACAGGGAAAAATTGAGCTGGATGCACCGATTTCTAGATATATCGAATGTTCACTGTACTTAAAAAAACCGTCTGAAGGGGATGAAATTACTGTCAGACAGCTATTAAATCATACAAGCGGACTTGGCACGAACCATTACTTTGGTAATGCAGAAATTACCAATAGCCGGGGAAGCTATCAGTATTCCAATGTAGGCTATGCTCTGCTTGGAAAGATTGTAGAAGCAGTCAGTGGAAGCAGCTATGAGGAGTATGTGGAACGGAATATTATTCAGCCGTTGAATATGGAGCATACGGCAGCTTCCCTTGAGAAAAGCAGGGAAAATGGTCTGATAAACGGTTATCGTAATTATTTTGGTATTCCCATAGCCGGTAACACCAATTATCCCGACGGAAGTAATCCGTCAGGAAACTCAGCACCGTATGCGGCAGTACCGGCAGGATATATCAGTTCAAGTGCTGCAGATATGGGGAAATATTTACAAATGTACTTGAATGGCGGTATGGATATCATCAGTCAGAGCAGTATTGACACGATGTTTTATGACTATGTACCCCAGGATGAGAATGGTAAGGATTTTTACGGAATGGGTTGGGGATATTCCGAACAATACAATCAACCTTTGCTTAATCACTCCGGACTTGTAGAAAATTATACCTCAAATATGTTCATTCTTCCTGAAAAAGGCATAGGCATAGTAGTTCTTGTTAATATGAATGATTATTTGGTTGCCAATAATCTGCTGGGAAATATCGTTTTGCCATTGATCGGTGAAGAAAAGGTTTCACTGCCTAATCATGCCTATGTACTGTTTCATATTCTGATAGACTTAATATATTTCGCTATCGTCTTTATAGCGGTCTATCCTGCTATCTCAATTAAAAAGTGGAAAAACAAACCTAAAACCAAGGGCTCATTGATGCTTGACATAATGCGGCATGGTATATTCCCTGCCATTCTTCTTGCAATACCTTACATTTTGGGTTCTCCCCTCTGGCTGGTATGGTTTTTTGTAAAGGACTTATTCCTTGTATTAACGCTAAGTTCTGCAATATTGATTGGTACAGGAGTATATAAGATTCTGGCAAAAAGAAAGGAGCTTTATAATGACCGGCGAGTTGGCTAATAGTATGGCAGCAAGAGGCTTGAACCGCAATCAATTGAAATATCTTGTGATTGTGGCCATGTTTATTGATCACATTGCATGGGCATTTGTTCCTATGGGTACTGTATTAGGACAGGTCATGCATTTTATCGGGCGTCTGACCGGTCCTACCATGGCATATTTTATTGCAGAAGGATATCAGTATACCCGGGATGTGAAGAAGTATATTGGAAGGCTGGGGGTATTTGCACTGTTGTCCTGGATTCCCTTTGTATTCTTTGAGTTTGGATGTATTCCATTTATGATTATGGAAGGAAATTCTGCAGCACCGGGAGTGGCATTGCAATTCTATTTCACAGCAGAGGATATTACCATTGCTGTTTATCCATGGTTTGGAGTATTGTATACCTTGCTCCTAAGCCTGTTTGCCATCTGGCTCTGGGATAAGAGCAAATGTCCAAAGTGGTGCAAGGTGTTGGGTATAGTTGGCTTATGTCTGATATCTGTATTTGGTGACTGGCCTGTTTTTGATATTCTTTATGCGTTGTTTTTCTTCTGCTATCGGGAACAGACGAAAAAGAAATGGATTGCATTCAGTAT
>JAIECC010000104.1 GCA_029068665.1 Lachnospiraceae bacterium | reverse complement strand
TATCTGCATTATGTATATGATAAACAGATATATTATTCCACATTGGAAGATACAGAGGCAATTGAACAATATATTAATACGCATCAAGGATTGTATTATATTGGCAGCTATGCTTCCATTGAAGGGTTAGACTGTGGGAAAGAACCGGTATTATTTTATGAAACAAGTGGATTGTTTTTAGAGAAGCTGATTGGTGAATATCCAAGAGAATTATATGAGCGCACCAGAGAAGCAAGTATATACTACTTAAATAGTATAATAAAATAAGAGATACGATATGTTCGACTGGAACATGATAAATTGGAGGCCTGTGATGAAACTGATTATTCAAATCCCCTGCTATAACGAAGCAGAAACCTTGGAAATTGCATTAAATGCACTTCCAAAACAGATTGATGGAATTGATACAATTGAGTATTTGATTATCAATGACGGTAGTACAGATAGTACTGTAGAGGTAGCACGTAATTGGGGGGTTCACCATATCGTTAATTTTAAGCAGAATAAGGGGCTTGCAAAAGGATTTATGGCAGGACTGGATGCCTGTCTGCGGAATGGTGCGGATATTATTGTGAATACAGATGCTGATAATCAATACTGTGGAGATGATATTGAAAAGCTGGTACAACCAATCTTAGAAAGAAAGGCTGATATTGTAATTGGAGAACGGCCCATTGACCAGACAGAGCATTTTTCCTGGCTAAAGAAAAAACTGCAGCATTTTGGAAGTTGGGTAGTACGGAAGGCATCGAATACAGATATACCGGATGCTCCAAGTGGATTCCGGGCATATAGCAGAGAGGCCGCCTTGCAGATGAATGTGGTGAATGAGTATACTTATACACTGGAGCAGATTGTACAGGCAGGTCGGACGAAGATCGCAATTACTTCAGTGCCGATTCGGACAAATGGAGAACTGCGTCCATCCAGACTGTTCAGTAGTATGTTTGGTTATGTTAAGAAGTCTATGCTGACCATCATTCGCGCATATCTTATGTATAAGCCTATGCGTTTTTTTACTACCCTTGGATGTTTTCCATTTTTGATTGGCTTTGCCCTTGGTATACGATACATTGTATTATTATGCTCCGGTGGCGGACAAGGAAATGTGCAGTCCTTGATTCTATGTAGTATGTTGATTTTGATTGGGGTTATGATTTGGGTCGTTGGTCTGCTGGCAGATGTTATGTCAGCAAACCGGAAGATTTTGCAAGAGATACAAGCTAAGGTGCGTAAAATGGATTATGAATTAGAGGAAATGAACGGAAAATCAGATCAATGAAAACAAACAAGGTGCTTTTTATTACAAGAAAATATCCACCGGAAACAGGCGGTATGGAAAACTTATGTTTTAATGTTGCAGATAACCTTCCGAGTGATGAATTTGAAGTGAAAGTGGTTGCATTGGGGAAAAAACAAATACATTTGTTATGGTTTTTTCCTTATGCTCTGTTATATGTATTATTTCATGTAAAACATTATGATTATTTACTCGTAGGAGATGGTTTAATGTGTATGTGTGGAACTGTCTGCAGATGGTTTGCGCATAATGTAAAGCGAGTTGTTATTTTACATGGATTGGATATCACATACAAAAATCCCATCTATCAATTTTACTTGAAATTGTTTTTAAAGAAGAGTTTTGACTTGTTTATATGCAATAGCAGGAATACACAAAAAATTGCAAAGGATTGGGGAATTACGGGCTATACAACTGTAATTACTCCGGGAATTAATACGGATGTATTTAGCACGAATACATTAACCAGTGTTTCTCAATTCAGAAAAAAGTATAATATTCCGGATGATGATATGATTCTAATAACCGTTGGTAGGTTAATTAAGCGAAAAGGTGTTGCCTGGTTTGTTGAATCTATAATGTCTGAGTTAAAGAACGTCACTTATCTTGTTGTCGGCGAGGGCAGTGAGAGAGAAACCATAGAACGTCATGTAGAGGAAAAGAAATTAGATAAAAAGGTAAAATTACTTGGACGGATTTCTGATAAGGATTGGAAGGAATGTTACCAAAATGCAGATGTTTTTGTAATGCCTAATATTCATGTAGAAGATGATGTTGAGGGATTTGGAATAGTAGCAGCAGAAGCAAGTTTAGCAGGTATGATTGTTGTGGCCAGTAATATAGACGGAATACCGGATGCAATTCAACATGAAAAGAATGGTATTTTAGTAGAAAGTGAGAATGCGGATGCCTTCTTAAAAGTATTGGTTAACATACAAGATGATTTGGAAAATTGGAAGAGAATTGCGAAGGATTATTCGGAATTTACGCGAAAGAATTTTTCATGGGTTAATATTTGTGAAGAATACCGCTGTAAGATGAAGCAGTTAAAAATTGAGGGAGATTTTAAATGATTAAGGAGCGAGACTGGAAAAAAAGAACTGCAGAAATATGTGTATTTATAGTTACAATGTTAGTACACATTTATTTTGTTTTTCAAATCTCAGCACCCCAGTATGTTGATGAATATCGAACTTTTTTAACCGGGGAATTTTTGGCTGGAAGAGATAATTTGTCATTATTACATGCTTTTGAAGAAGCAAATATGTATTATGG
>JAIECC010000103.1 GCA_029068665.1 Lachnospiraceae bacterium | reverse complement strand
CAATGCAAATTACTTGAGGAAATCAACGAAAATTTATTGACACACCAGGCAGAGTGTAATATAATATAAAACTGTGACAAGAAAGATAAATACTTAAGCCAAAGCCCCGGTAATAGTATTATCAGATACATGTTATGTAATGATTTGAAGGAGGAACAACCATGAAAAGTTATATGGCCAGCCCATCAACGATTGAAAGACAGTGGTATGTAGTAGACGCTACAGGACATACATTAGGACGTTTGGCATCAGAGATTGCTAAGGTGTTAAGAGGTAAGAATAAGCCGACTTATACACCACATATTGATACCGGTGATTATGTAATTGTTGTAAATGCAGATCAGATTCAGGTTACCGGTAAGAAGATGGATCAGAAGATTTATTACAATCACTCCGAGTATGTAGGTGGTATGAGAGAAACCACCCTGAAGGAGAAAATGGCTAAGAAGCCGGAAGATGTTATTTACTTAGCAGTTAAGGGTATGCTTCCAAAGGGACCATTAGGACGTCAGATGATTAAGAAGCTTCATGTATATGCAGGTCCAGAGCATGAGCAGGCAGCACAGCAGCCGAAGGAATTAGAAATCAAGTATTAGTAGAAGGAGGACATAACAGTGGCTAAGAAGAAAGATAACAAGTTCTATGGAACCGGTAGAAGAAAAAGCAGTATTGCAAGAGTATATTTAGTACCTGGTACAGGTAAGATTACGATTAATAAAAGAGACATGAATGATTACTTTGGATTAGAGACTTTGAAGTTAATCGTAAATCAGCCATTTGAAGCAACTTCTACACAGGGTAAGTTCGATGTTTTGGTTAATGTTCACGGTGGTGGATTTACCGGACAGGCCGGTGCAATCCGTCATGGTATTGCAAGAGCCTTATGCGTAGCTGATCCGGAGTACAGACCGTCATTAAAGAAGGCTGGATTCCTGACTCGTGATCCTCGTATGAAGGAAAGAAAGAAGTATGGTTTAAAGGCCGCACGTCGTGCACCACAGTTTTCAAAGAGATAAGCAGTTATCTGCGAACAGAGACGCATATACAAAGCCCCGAATGCTTGCATTCAAGGGGCTTTTGTTATGCGTCTTTGTTCATAGGAACGCAAGAATGACCGAGAAGAAGCGAAGCGGAATCGAGGTTGTTCTTGCGTTCGCAGATAACAAGAGGAAAGCTCTCGAACTTGTTCGAAGAGCTCTTTTTATATACTGTACTTCATAGGAAGGTAAGAGATGACCGAGATGAAGCAGAGCGGAATTGAGGTTATCTCTTGCCTTCGCAGTAATCCGAATGCTTGCATTCAAGGGGCTTTTGTTATGCGTCTTTGTTCATAGGAACGCAAGAATGACCGAGAAGAAGCGAAGCGGAATCGAGGTTGTTCTTGCGTTCGCAGATAACGTCTGAAAAGGTATATAATTCAACACAAGGTTGAATTAATTCTGTCAACTCCCTTATGTAGTTATTGTTAAAATGGATGACGAAGGGTTATTATAAAATAAAAACAGAGGTAAACATATGCTGAATAGTGTCAAAGTTGGTAATTTTATAATGAAAAAGCGCAAGGCCCTTGAGATGACTCAGCAACAGCTGGCAGATAAGTTGAACATTTCTTTTCAAGCAATATCAAAATGGGAAAATGGAACCACTTATCCGAATATTGAAATTTTGAAAGATCTGGCAACCGCATTGAATGTGACAGTAGATGAGATTTTAGAAGGCAGCGATAAAACTGTAGAAGGTTTGTCTTATAGTAAAGCGGGTATCGATATCGCTTACACGGATACTATAAAAAAGGAAATGTCAAAGTATTTGGAAACAGGTGATAGACGTATATTGAATGGATTGGGTCCATTCGCTTCTTTGTACGATATTAACTTTACTGAGATTAAGGAACCTGTTTTGGTTCTTAAAGCGGAAGAGCCGGGTTCTAAGCAAAAGCTTGCAATGGAATATGGTTATACAGAATCGATTTGTCATGATATGATTAATCACTTAGTGAATGACATCGTAGTTATGGGTGCAAAACCTCTGGCAGTATTAGATACGATTGTGTGTGGAAATGCAGAAAAGGATACAATCAAATCGCTGGTAAAAGGTGTTTCAGAGGCATGTAAGGAAAATGAATGTTCCCTTGTAGGTGGGGAGACTTCCATACAACCATTGGTTGTAGAGTCAGGTGTCTATGTTCTTACGTCAAGTATTGCTGGTATTGTTGAAAAATCAAAGGTGATTGATGGATCGGCAATCGAAGAAGGAGATGTTGTTTTGGCGATTGCTTCCAATGGCTTACATACAAACGGATATTCATTGGTTCGATTGTTGATGGATAAAATGCCGCAAATCAAATTAGATAAAATAGATGGGCTAACATTTATAGAGCAGATTATGAAACCACATACGCCATATTACAAATCAATGAAAGACTTGTTTGATAAAAATATTATACCTGGAATGGCTCATATTACAGGTGGAGGGACAGAGGGTAATTTCTGCAGAGTCATTCCCAATGGATTAAGTGCAAAAATCGATTTATCAAAGTTGAAAATACTAAATATATTTAAGTACATTCGTAATA
>JAIECC010000102.1 GCA_029068665.1 Lachnospiraceae bacterium | reverse complement strand
GTATAATTATGATGGCCTTACAGTTGTCCGTTTTTGCTGCTAATAGTGGTCCGTTAACCGTGTACTTACCAGAACATCAAGGCGATATAAAAGTTAGTACAATAGCCAGAGGTACGGATTATAGTTTTTTTAAGGTAAACATTACATTTATTGGTCCGGGGACTGATAAGGTTCGGGCTTGGGCAGAGGGACCACTAGGAAGAAATTTCTCCAGTCCGAATAAGCAAATTGGAGTAGGTGATAATCCATTGACTTATACGACCAGACCTTCCATCGGAACCAATGTAACATTGAATATGGACAATCCGGTTTATCTTGAGTATCGGGTACACGTAGATTTTTCCTGGACACCAAATTAGGAGGATGCATACATAAATATGTCATATTTTATAACAGATGTAAAAAAACTGTATAAAAGCAGTCTGGTAAGATGGATGCTGCTGGCTATATTGCTTGTAATGATCTTAGATCCCATTTCTATTTCCCTGAATAAATGGATTGATATAGAAGGTAAAAATCCCTTTCAATATTGGTTATTAATGGATTCAGTCAGCTGGGGAAATAAGGTGTATCATGCTCTGTTTTGTGTGTTTCCGGTCCTTTCCACCGGTTTGGTTTATTTTAATGAAAAACATTCCTCCGTTTATGATCTGTTAATCAGCCGTGGGCATAAGGGAATGTATTATCTGGCAAAAATGTGTTCTACATTTTGGGTGACATTTTTTAATTTTACGGTGCTTTTTCTAATTAATATTTTTGTGACATATTTGATTTTCCCCATTGATGCCCCCCAGACAGAGTATTATGGCTATCTGATCCCCAAAGCGGAAATGTTTTCTTATGTGTTCTACGAAAAGAATCCATTAGATATGGTTTTTCTGTATGTTTTTCTGAATGCCCTTACGATTGCGCTGAATTCTCTGATTGTACTGGCAGTTCATGAAATCATTCCATTGAGAAACCGCTATCTGGCATTGTTGGTTCCATTTATTTTGCTGTATTTACTGAAGTATCTTGTGGGTATGGCGCAGGCAGGATGTCCAAATATGAATTTAAATGTAATAATACAGCCCCAGGCTGCAAGTGTACTTGTAAATACCATATATATGGAAGATGTAAGGCTGGCGTTCGGGATATTGATTGTTTTTGTGATATTTCTGCAGGGAATCGGGTTTTTAAAAAATAGGGAATCATTATGAAAAGAACAATTGTAAGACTCGGAATCATAACAGGTGTTTGTTTTCTGGCGGTATTGTTG
>JAIECC010000101.1 GCA_029068665.1 Lachnospiraceae bacterium | reverse complement strand
CAGCAAGACCCTTTCAAAGCTGGAAGAAAGTCTGAACTGCACCTTGTTCTACCGCACATCCAGAGGAATTACCCTGACTGCAGAAGGTCAGATTCTGTTTGAGCGGATTCAGGAAGCTTTCCAGATTATAGACTCTGGTGAAGAGGAACTGCGTCGCATGAATGAATTGGAACAGGGACAGATTCGGATTGGAGTCAGCACTACTCTATGTAAATATATCCTGCTGCCATATCTCCAGACTTTCATCCGGAAATATCCGAATATACGGATTACTATTGAGTGTCAATCCACCCTTCATACTATGGAACTGTTGGAAAACGGAAGTATTGATATAGGACTCATTGGTTCCTCCAAGCCCAATCGTAACATTCACTTTCTGAAGCTTCGGCAGATTCAGGACACCTTTGTTGCCGCTCCTTCCTATTTACAGCACAGTGCCATTTCGGCATCCACCCCAACAGATATGTTCCTCTCTACAAATCTTATGCTGTTAAATGAAGAGAATATCAGCCGCCAGTATATCAATGATTATTTGTATCAAAATCAGATAAAGACCAATCAAATTCTGGAAGTAGGCACCATGGACCTGCTGATTGACTTTGCTAAAATCGGTCTTGGTATCGCCTGTGTGATTCGGGAATTCGTGGAGGATGATCTGAAATGTGGCTCTCTGACTGAGATTCCCATGCCAAATGCCATTCCAAAAAGAAGCGTGGGATTTGCTTATTCCAAATCCCACGCTCCTTCCAAAGCCACCATGCAGTTTTTAGAGCATTCCCTACCGCCGGTATAACCAGTTCCCGTATGAAAGGTCTGCCTGTCTCTCCGTACTAACTTTTAAGCTCATTCTACAGTTCCTCCCAGGCTGTGATCCTTCTTCCCTGTACTTCTTATCAGAAGAATAAATGGAATCATGCCCAGAACAAACGCCACAAGCGTATCCAGCAAACCAATCTCAAATACATGTTCCGTAGCTGTTTGCGCAGATATAAACAAAACAGAAATCAAAGAAGCTACCATATCCAGAACACCATGAGCAATCGCAGCAGGATAAATCGAATCACTTTTCATTGTAATAAAGGTCAGTATGTTTCCCATACCAAAACACATAACGCACATAGCAAGTACACCAAGCACCGGATGCTCCGTTCCATAATTCAAACCGTACAATAAAATCATGGGAGCATGCCAGAGTCCCCATATGATTCCACCCAATACCAAGGTTCCCGGCATACCCATCACTTCCTGAAGCTTTGGCATCAGATATCCGCGCCAGCCAAGCTCCTCCCCTAATGCAATGATAAAACTGGTTACTCCTATTGCTATTCCATAAAATATATAAGCAATATAAGCAGTCAGAGACAGCTCAGAAAAGATTTCATGAGAATAAAAACCCCCATATACCATCGTTTCCACAATTCCGTCCACAATACATATAATAACCGGAAGCAAAATTGCCAGTAAATAATACATTCCATGACCCTTCCAGTTCACCCGCAGATACATGTGTTGAAATCCTTCTCTGGTAATCAACCTTGTCAGTATACTGGAAAGTGCCGGTCCAAACATTCCATAGCTTATTAGTTCAAATGCAGGATGTTCCATTGTCACACCACAAGCATATGCAACCACTATTGGAATTCCGGTCAGAAGAAATGCAAGCACTACATAAATAATGATCCGCTTTATCGTCATTTTCTTATTTTTCATAGGTTTCCACCCCCATTTGATAGAATTTGCAGGATATCCGATAGGACAGATAATACAGGATTGCGGAACCATATGGCAGTATTGCCTGTGCAATCATTAGTCCTTCCGAGCTTATAGTATCCTCCATCATCAGACATTGAAACAGCCAGTCTGTCATGTCATTCAGAGAACCAAATGCCGATAAATCACCGAATAACAGATAAATAATCACGATCATAACTACAATCAAAAATAAAATACCTTTATAGGTGCCGCCGCTTTTACTGCCAAATCGTACAAGAAAGGGATATTCAAAGGCACGCAGCAGCAGCTGCAGGTAAAATAATAGTAGAAAAAATGCGTTTAAATTGATGGACATTCCATATACGACAACGGAAATACTGGCAAACAGCCGGCATACTTCAAACAACACCAAAGAGAGTAACAGGGTAAACCAGTATTTTGCTGCAATCTGTCCATTACCTCTAAGGGGAGACGCGGTAATAAAGCCCGCCCATTTTTTATTTTCATCCACTTCAAAAATCGTAGGCTGATAAATTCCCATAATCAAAAACAGAATTATAAAAATCCCCAGTTCCCACAGTACCAGCAGTGCATCAGCCGGCATCTCCATGGTTTCACTAATCGTATTCAGATAACCACTTGCTGCCGGAAAGAACAGAATTGCCAGCAGCAGTGCAAATGCACCGCCCAGCAGTATGAGGCTTCTCTTTTGCAGTATCATTTCCTTATAAATCAAACCAACCATAACCTCTGTCCCCCTTTACATGATTTCCCGCTTCTTTAACTGCCGGACTGTAGCCAGATAGCCAAGCAACAGAGCAAGAAGCAGCAGAATCGGTGCAAGCATGGCTAATACATCACGAAATTCTACCATTTTCTCAAAAAGCAAATCTACAGCATCATCGCTATTCAAATTAATAAATTCTGTTACCAGGAGCGTCATCCGGAACATAAGGCCAATCCAAATAATAATCACTACAATGACTATACGGATAATGACTGCATTTGCAGACTTATAGCGAATCGTCATTGGAGTGGCTGCCGCACTGATAACGCCTACCAGCATCGTGACAATCAAAAGAAGCTGCATGCTTCCGCTCTCTATGCTTCTTCCACTCAAACCGGCAAACAAAGCCAGATTGCCAATTCCCAGCAGAAAAATAAGAAGCAGAGATCCCACTTTAATCACAAACTTCACCATCGCCTGGTCCTGTTCCTTCATGGGAAGGGTATAGGAATACAGACACCATTTGCTTCTGTAATCAGAAAGAATAACTCCTCCGTTACTGGAACAGGCAATCCCCAGCAGAACCAGAGGCAAATAGGAAAAGGCATAGTAGGATGCCAAATCCACGAATTCAAAAGCATCCTCCTCCAACTCTGCCAGATTTCCGTAAACAAGACTCAGGCGAATCAGCACCCCCAGCAGAATGAACAATACTACTGCAATTCCCCCGACAATATAGTTTTTTCTTGCAAGATACAGTTCTCTGTAAATCATCCCTTTCATTATGACCACTCCCTTTTTCCCGCATTTACATAAAACAGCATGATTTCCTCCAGAGTTGTATTATCCAATACCATTTCCGAATACCGGTTCCGGCATCCTGCCTTATCCTTTACCATAACCTCTGCACCAAAATCCGTCAGTCGTGTACTGACAATATCCGCCGGATCAATTTCTTTATAATTCGCCTTGGTACATTTGATTACGCCATGCTGTTCCAGAATATCATCCTTATATCCGCTGAGCAGCAGCCTGCCCCGGTCAATAAAGGTAACACTGTCAGCAACCCGTTCTAAATCCGTGGTGATATGAGAAGACATGAGAATGCTGTGATTCTCGTCCTGAAGATATTCCAAAAAGATATCCAGAATCTCATTCCGCACCACCGGGTCCAAACCGGTGGTTGCCTCGTCCATAACCAGCAGCTTCGCATTATGGGAAAGGGCGGTGGCAATCTGAAGCTTCATTTTCATCCCTTTGGAAAACTGTCCGATTTTCTTTTTCTCCGGCAATTGCAGCCGGTCTAAATATGCCTTAAATACCTTACTATCCCACTCCTTATATACATCTCGTAAAATCACATCAATCTGCTTTGCCGTCAACTGATCATGAAAGGGTAATTCATCAAAAACCGCTGCCATCTGCTCCTTAATGGCAACTTCATCTGCAATATTATCCAGTCCCAGCATCTGAATCGTCCCGGAATCCCGTTTCACCACATTCAGCAGTGCCTTAATTGTGGTTGTTTTTCCCGCACCATTCTGTCCGATAAAGCCCATAATACTCCCCTTGGGAACACAAAAGCTAACATTATCCAGGGTAAAACCGTCATACTTTACGGTTAAACCGTTGATTTCAATGGCATTTTCATACTCAGCCATGCTCTCCACCTCCATAGATGATTTCCAATATCTCTTTTAATTCCTCCAGTCCAATACCGGACAGTCTTGCTTTTTCACATGCCTGTGCCAGCAAGCCTTCCGTCTGCCGCAGATTCTCCTCCCGGAGAAGTTCCGTGTTCTGTGCCTTTACAAAGCTGCCCTTCCCTGTATAGGATTCAATGAATCCATCCCGTTCCAGATCTTCATAGGCACGTTTGGTCGTAATCACGCTGATGCGCAGCTCCATTGCCAGTGTACGCATAGATGGAAGAGCGTCCCCTTCCTTCAACGTACCATCCATGATAAGAGCCTTAATCTGAGAAGAAATCTGCTGATAAATCGGCTCTCCGGATGAATTGGTTATAATAATATCCATAGTGCACCTCTTATTATAATTGTATATATACGATATATACATTATATGCATATATGTATAAGGTTGTCAATAGGAAAAGACAGGTGTTTAAAAAAAAGAAAAGCCGGCAGGGAACTACCATCCCTGCCGGCTTTTCTTATTTTTGAAACCACTCCAATAATTCCAGTCCGGTAACTGCCGTTACACCAAGCTGTCTCCCGGTCTCTTCCAGTTGTGTCTCACTATCAAAATGATAAAAACAGACATAGGGCGAACCAACTTCATAACCATGCAGATCCAGACACAGAATCCCTACGATCACAACTATGATTCCTGCTGCCGTTACAAGCAACCGGTTCCACCAGCGACTCTGTTCAAAACGAATCCATTTTCGCCCTACCACTGCCCAAAGCAAAAGGGGCAGAAACATGAGAACCAGTCCCGGCAATACCGCTGTCATTCCCGGAAGCACCGCTTCTCCCTGCCGGCTCAGCATCTGAATACCAGCCGGAATATCTGTCAGTGAAAGAAATGCTCCCGATACCGCATGGCACAAAATCTGCAAATCACAATATAAGCTGCACAAAATCAAAAGAATACAAAACAAAACGTTATTCCAGCGTTTTGAAAAAAAGGAAGAAACCACCGCTGCCATACAGCCGATTCCCGCTGCAAACAGCAGCGGGTACACGATTTTGGTATCCATGCTGCCATAAATACTCAAATGTGTAATTACTTCCATATACATAAAGCAAAGGATTGAAAACAAACTGCAGCCAAACAAAGCATTTTCTGTCTGTCCTTCCCGTTCCTGCTCTAAAACTTCCGCTTCTGCCGATTGGTGTTTCTGCTCCAATTCATCTACTTCTGCCAATGGAAGTTCCCGCACCAAAGCCTCGGCTTCTGCCAATTCCCGTTCTATGGCCTCCACATCTGCAAGTTCATCTTCCTGCTCCAAAGCCACTGCTGCTGCTGACTGATCTTCACGCTCTAAAGCATTTGCTTCTGCAAGCTTCTGTTCCTGCTTCTGGACTTCTTCAAAATGCCTCTGTTCTTCCTCCAGGCGTTGCTGCTCTGCAATTCGACGCTGTTCCTCCAGAAGCCGTTTCTCCTCTTCTGCTTTTAACCGTGCTGCTTCTTCCTCCTGCTTTCTGGCATCTTCCTCTGCGGGTGTTTCGTATACGGTAATATTCGACAGTAAATCATCTGCATTATTCATTAACCGATTGTATTCTCTATCCCTAAATTGCTTCATTGATTTATCATTCCTATTATTAATTACTGAAAGTACGCCACACCGGCTTCAAAAATATGCTGATCCTGATCGCCATAAATATTAAGGG
>JAIECC010000100.1 GCA_029068665.1 Lachnospiraceae bacterium | reverse complement strand
TGCCCGCTTGGCATTTTTATTTGCACCTACAGAGGACAATAATGCGGTAATACAGGTTCCGATATTCTGACCCATGCTGATTGGAATTGCCATACGGTAATCCACCATTCCGGTCACACAAAGAGCCTGAAGAATACCAACAGATGCCGAAGAGCTTTGAATAACCGCGGTCAATAGTGTACCGGCAATCACACCCAGAAATGGATTGTTAAACTGTGCCAAAACATTTCGGAACTCCGGTATATCAGCCAAAGGCGCCACTGCCTGACTCATAGTAGACATACCGAACATTAAAACAGAAAAGCCTAATAGAATATTTCCAACATTATGATGCTTTTCTTTTTTGGAAAACATTAAAAGAATTATACCGGCCAATGCCAGAATCGGAGAAAAGGACTCCGGCTTCAACATCTGAATCCAGAAATTATCCCCTTGGATACCGGTCATACTTAAAATCCAGGCAGTAATCGTGGTTCCCACGTTGGCACCCATGATTACTCCGATTGCCTGTGTCAGCTTCATGATACCGGAGTTAACAAAACCAACCACCATAACCGTGGTCGCTGCAGAGGACTGGATAATGGCGGTTACTCCTGCACCTAAGAGAACTGCATACAGCTTATTGGAGGTCAGCTTCTCCAGAATCTGCTCCAGCTTTCCACCGGAAGCCTTAGTCAAACCTTCATTCATCACATGCATTCCGAACAACAGGAATGCGATTCCGCTTATCATTGCCAAAACATTAAAAATACTCATTGAAATCTCCTCTGTAAATTCTATTCAACAGATTATGTAACAATTCAGCTATGCTCATTCATAAGTCACCAGATTATTATTACATATCCTTCCTCTGTTTTTCAAGACTATAACCACAAAAAGTTATTATCTGTCGAAATAAAGTCAACATTGTGAATAAAAATCACCTTTTGTATATCATGCTCCTGCAGATAGGCACTGACATCCTCGTGGTAATACCGCAGATCCATCATGTGAATCTCTCCGAACTGATCTGCCAGCATAGGAACCAGACAATTGGCATAAGAATCCTTTATAATCAATACCTTTTCCCCATTGTCACTGTTGCTTTCAATAATATATAAGGGCTCATTTCCGCCAAAAAACACTGCATACTTATCCTTTTTCAAGGCATGCTCCATCACAAACATGGAGTCACTTGTGGTCCCCTTGATAGGGTTACTTATCGTATATTCACCGGAGGGATTCAAAAAAAGCTCCACATGGTCACTTTCCTGTCCCTCTATCGGGGCTTTCGAATACAGGGAGCCATAGAAGGGTTCTGTCAGCTCCAGCCTTTCATACGTCTCTAAAGGAGTAGGCTCCATTCCCAGACTGTGGCAAAGGGTATCATAGGCATAATAAGCACCCAGACTGGTCCAGTGATGATCGGTTTTATAATAAATATACTCCTCCTTATGCTCCAGCATGGATGCGGTTCCATCCACTACCCGGATATCCTCGCCCAGCTCCCGTTGAAGCTGTCCCATGATTTCTGTTTGAGGATAAGTAGCGGCAAAGGCCGGAAGCTTCTCCGGATAGATTTCATTCACATTGGGTATGATCAGCATGGTCATATCAACCTCCGGATTTTTCCGGGCAAAGCTCTGAATATAGCTTATATTCTGCTCCAAAACCTCATCCGGCTCCTGATAATCCTGAATCAGATAGCCATCCCGTCCGATATAGACCTGATTGATTCTGCTGACTCCAAGCCCCCGGTTCACTGCAACATTGGCCTTCATAAATCCATCCTTACCAAGAATCTGATCTGCTGTATAGGATTCAAAGTCTTCGGAAAACTCTCCATTTAGAAACTCCTTCCAATGAAACTCCGGACACAGGGACAGATACCGGTTCTCCATTTCGGAAATCTCCCGCTGTGGAAAAATCAAATAACCCAGACCAAAGATCAGAATAAATATTAAAAAAAGCAGGATTTCAATCTTATCTCTCATGGTTCTCCCTCCTAAAACCGGAAATATAAAAACGGATTAAAAGCGTCACTGGCAAGGCAGCTGGTTGCCAAAAGCAGAATTATCAGTAACCCGCATGCCTCTGCAAGCAGCGCTATGGTTTCTTTTCCTCGTTCCGGAAGTACATCCCCCACCCGCTTTATAAGCTTCTTTGGCAGCGGTATTGCAGCAAAGGCCATAATCAGGAATATAAGCAGATAGGAAAGCAATACATAGGTGCTTGTGGTATTCCAGACCGGCAGACCGCCAAACCCAAACATCCGCTTCAGGACCCTGCCTAAAACCTCCAAAGTGTCATAAGAAAAAATAACCCAGCTCAAATTTACAAAAAACATAGTATAGACATGCCCCAAAGCCTTAGGCATTTTTTCCAGCCATTTCAACAGTCCGGCTTTTTCAATCATTAATAAGACAAAGAAATACAGCCCCCAGATAATGAAATTCCAGGAGGCGCCATGCCAAAAGCCGGTGAGAAACCATACAATAAATAAATTAATAAACGTCCGGCCGCTGCTCTTCCGGTTCCCGCCCAAAGGAATATAAATATAATCCCGGAACCAGGAGCTTAAAGACATATGCCAACGCCGCCAGAATTCCGTAATACTCTTGGAGCTATAAGGATAGTCAAAGTTTTCTAAAAACTGAAATCCAAACATCCTGCCAAGTCCGATTGCCATGTCCGAATAGCCGCTGAAATCAAAATAAATCTGAAAGGTATATGCAATGGATGCCATCCAGTACAGCGCCACAGACAGCTGACTGTCTCCCATGTCACCAATCATCTGAAAGATACTGCCTGCCGTATTGGCCAGCAGAACCTTTTTTCCCAGACCGGTAACAAACCGGCGGACACCGGACCCAAACAAGGCAAAACTTTCCTGCCGCTGCTCTAATTCTCCTGCCACAGTTCTATACCGTACAATGGGACCTGCAATCAGCTGTGGAAACAAACAGACATAGGTTGCCAGATGCAGAAGATTCCTTTGAGGCTTTACCTCCCCCCGATAAACATCAATGGTATAAGATAAGGTCTGAAAGGTATAAAAGGAAATGCCCAGAGGCAGTGCAATCTTGAGAAGCGGAATGGAAAATCCTACCATTTTCCCGATGCTTCCATTGATATTAGAAAGAAAGAAATTACTATACTTAAAAAAAGCCAGCATTCCAATGCTGAATACAACCGTTCCAATCACTGCTGCCTTCGCTCCCGTCTCCTTGCCTTTCTCTTTACAGGAAGCACACACCAGCGCCAGAATATAATTTACCAGAATGGTAGCCAGCATGACCAGAATATATCTGGGTTCTCCCCAGGCATAAAACAACAGGCTTCCGATTAATAAAACCAGATTGCGGAACCGCTTGGGACATACAAAATAAACGGCTAAAATCACCGGCAGAAATATAAATAAAAATGTTGTACTGGAAAACAACATAGTCCAATCCTCACTTTAAGCTCACATTCGTACCGAATCAATTCAATACGTTCTTATCATACACTAGGTTTCTTGGAATATCAACAGGACAATAGCCCCTGTTCTAATACAAAACCAAGGCTTAAGGTCTTTTGTTCCTCTAAGCGGTCAAAATAAATGCTGATTTTTTTAGCGTCCACATAAGTAATGGTTCCCGTTCCATAGCTGCGGTGCTGGACTCTTGCTCCCACCTTCAGCTTCTCCTTATCAAAACGGATTTCATTGACAAACCGGGAAGGAAGCAGCTTCTTGTTATTCCGCTCCTGTATGGTATAGATATGCAGATACTCCTTGGTTCTGGTGACTGCCACATAGAACATACGCCGTTCTTCTTCGATTTCTTCCGGTTTTCCTGCCTTTTTATAGGGGGTAATCCCCTCATTTGCCTCAAGGATGAATACCACCCGAAATTCCAGCCCCTTGGCACTGTGCATGGTGGTTAAGGTCACTGCCTCCCCGGAACGGTTGAACTGAGACTGCTGTTTCCGCTGCTCCTCCAACTGCTCTCCATATTCCTCAATATGGCGGAACCAGGCTTCATAATTTCCATAAGGCTGTGCCATGGACTGTAATTCATCCAGAATATCCAGAAATTCCTCCGGCTTTAACCGTCGCTGCTCTGCATATTCCTTTAAATATGTATCATAACCAATTCCCTTCCGAATATAATTGATGGCAGAAAAGGGGTCCATCTTCCTCAGGCGTTCCAAATCCGAATTCAGCTTTTGTAAATGCTCTACCGCCCATTTCTTGTCCGCCACCTGCTCCAGAATCCGGTCTGTATCCACCTGGGGCTCTGAAAGCCATTCCCGGCGGAGATACCGCTTGGGTCGGTTCCAGATCTGCAGAAAATCTCCCCGCTCCCTGCTTCCCATGGCAATCCGTATATATGCAATCACATGTCTGGCAATCCAGTGGTCATAGCAATTGGGCAGCCGGTCCCGCATCCGAAAGGGAATATTGTATTCCATCAGCTTGTTTACCAACCGCCGGGGCTCCGTATTGGTCCGGAAAATCACCGCCATGTCTCCATAGGGAATGCCCTGCCTGTGATAGCTCTGAATCCGCTTTAAAATATCTTCATTTTCCTCCTGACAACCTTTTAATTCATGAATACAAATGGGATGCTCATAAGGACGGCTTCCCTGAATATTCTTCTGATACCGTTTGGAATTATTTCCGATCATCCGCAGGCTGCCTTCCACGATTTCCCGGCTGGAGCGGTAATTCACATTCAGCAGAATCATCTCCGCTTCGGGATAATCCTTCTGAAATCCCAGCATAATCTCCGGTCTGGCTCCCCGAAACCGGTAAATAGACTGATCATCATCCCCTACAATAAACAGATTCCGCTTTGGTTCTGCCAGCAGGCGGATAACCGCATACTGTATCCGGTTAATGTCCTGAAACTCATCAATCAGGATATATTGGAACTTTTTCTGCCACATTTGACAGATATCCTTCCGTTCCTTGAGTAACTCATAGGTATACACCAGCATATCATCAAAATCAATCTTATGCTCCCGATGAAGGGTATCCTCATAGCTTCGGAAGATACTCCGAAACTCCTCTTCTCCGCAGGTAGTACTATAGTAATGCTGTAAATCCATATATTCACTTTTTACTGCAGTAATTTCACTGATCAGACCCTGAAGCAGTTCTTCCTCGTCTTCGTATTCCAATTCCATATTCTGTACAATGGCTTTTAAAATATTCCGTTTCTGCTCCTCCGCCAGTACCTGTTCTCCGGAATATCCATAAGCATTCCGCAGAATCATAAAGAATACCGAGTGAAAGGTACCAAAAGTACAGGGAGCATACGCTCCCTGCATCAATGTCTGAAATCGCTCCTTCATCTCCATGGCTGCTGCCTTGGTAAAGGTAATCACCAGAATCTGTTCCGGATGAATTCCCGCTTCTTCCAATAAATATTTTGTTCGATGGGTAATGACCGCTGTTTTACCGGAACCGGGGCCTGCCAGTACCAGACAGGGACCATTTACATGGGTAATTGCCTTCTGCTGTGCTTCATTCAATCGGATGTGCATTCCTGACTCCTTTATCTATCCTGCTATCTTAGATTCCTGCTATTGCTGTGCCTGTTCCAGCTTCCGGATGCCCAGCTCCATACGCTTTAAGGACTCTTCCTTTCCAATGATTTCCATGATTTCAAAAGCACCTCCCGGTGTAGACTGCTTACCGGATACGGCAGTACGTACCGGCCAAAGTCCGGTACCGTTCTTGATTCCCTTTTCTCCGATATAGCTCATAAGCCTGTCATGTAGTGCATCCAAGGTCCAGTCATCAAAGACCTTTAACAATTCATATTCTTCCTTCAAAATCTCCAAAGAGTTTTCCAGATTGGTTTTCATTTTCTTATGACAATACAGTTCCACATCATAATCCGGTAAGGCTTCAAAGAAATCTACCAGTTCCTTTACATCCGGCAGGACTTCCATACGAGTCTGTACCAGTGGACATATTTTATCCAGATCCAAATCCTTGGTAATCACTTCACGGATATATGGAGTCACCAGTTCCCGGAACCGGGCCGGTTCCATGGCCTTCAGGTATTCCCCATTCATCCACTTCAGCTTGTTGATATCAAATACCGATGGGGACTTATTGATACGGTGATAATCGAATTCCCGTATCAGCTCTTCCAGAGAAAAGATCTCCTGATTGCTGTCCGGACTCCAGCCGAGAAGCGCCACGTAGTTCACCACCGCTTCTGCCACAAAGCCCTGCTCAATCAAATCCTCAAAGGATGCATGACCGCTGCGCTTGCTCAGCTTCTGATGGTTCTCATCGGTAATCAGCGGACAGTGGATATACTTTGGCTCCTCCCATCCAAATGCCTGATACAGCAAAGTATACTTTGGAGAAGAGGAAATATATTCATTTCCCCGTACCACATGGGTAATCCCCATCAGATGGTCATCCACCACATTTGCAAAATTATAGGTAGGATATCCATCGGATTTCATCAGTATCATATCATCCAGCTCCTGATTCGGTACGGTCACATCTCCGTACAATTCATCATGAAAGGTCGTGGTGCCTTCCGTCGGGCTGTTCTGCCGGATCACGTAAGGAATACCAGCCGCCAGCTTCGCTTCCACTTCTTCCTTGCTTAAATGCAGGCAATGTTTATCATAAATAACAATTTCCTTTGTCTCACCGCTTTCCGTGGTAATGGTCTGCCGCAGAGATTCCAGTCGTTCCTTGTCACAGAAGCAGTAGTAAGCCTTGCCTGCCTCTACCAGCTTCTTTGCATATTCCATATAGATACCGGCAGCCTGACGCTCACTTTGTACATAAGGTCCCACGCCGCCGTCCCGGTCCGGTCCTTCATCATGGGTAAGACCGGTCTTTTCCATAGTCCGGTATATAATATCCAGTGCTTCCTCTACAAATCGTTCCTGATCCGTATCCTCAATCCGCAGTATAAAGTCACCACTATCATGTCTGGCAATCAGATAGGCATATAATGCAGTTCTTAAGTTGCCCACATGCATACGTCCCGTAGGACTTGGGGCAAACCGGGTTCTAATCTTGCTCATTTCTCTTCTCTCCTTTTCTTTTCTCCTTCTGCTCATAACAACACAGAAGGCCATACACATTTATAACGAAAAAGGAGCTTTCCGAAATAAACCGATATCTCCGGAAGAATATACTTCTGCCATCGGTTATCCGCAAAGCCCCATTTGCTTCATCATTTACTTATTTGCTCCACAGCAGAACTTGAACTTCTTACCGGAACCGCAAGGGCATGGGTCATTTCGTCCTACCTTTGGCGGCTTTACAACCGTTTTGGAAGTTTTTTCCAGTCTGTATAACTCTTTCCGGCGTTCCGGAGTCAGAAGCTCCTCCCACTCCTCTAAGGTATATAACCATTCTGCATTGCAGCCAACCATATTCATGTAAAGCTTCTCCAGATCAATATCAAGACTGACCTGTGAATCCGCCTCCATTTCTTCGATATTATTCGGAGTCTTTAAGCTTTCATCTATACCATCCAGAAAGCCCACCATGAACTGTAGAGTAGTCTCAAACCGGTCTGCCAGTTCCTGAACCGTACCTTCTACCACTTCTTCCGGATTCTTCAGCAATTGCTGATAAATCCCCTTTTCCACTGTAAAATAATTCAGCCAGAACTGCTTTCCTTCCGGTGTTCTGTCATCTAATCCATATGCGTAATCCCGCCACTCTTTTAACAAACTCATGTTTTTCTTCCTCAACTTTCTTTTTGTATATTAAAGAAAAATGCCCATAACCGACCTACACAGTATAGCAAACCTCCAACCGGATTTCAACTATTTTCCTGCCACTTCATGTAACAGTTCAGCCTTGCCACTTCATGGCCTGCCTCCATTCTTCCCGATGCTCCTCATAACTGTTTTCTAGCCATTCTATGGCCTGCTCACGTCCTGCTTCACTGAATTCAAATCGCTTCCGCTGCTTCTCCTCCTCCGGTGTATGCTCATAAGCATAAGGCTCCTTCCAAATCACCGCTTCCAGCCAGACCTGTTCTTCTTCCTGGACAGTCTCTGTAATCTTATGCAACAGAAACCGCATTCCCTGAAAGCTTCCGGTCCATTTCTGCTTTTTTATGTATTCTAAAGGCATATACTCACTATGTTCCAACACAACTTTTTCCCTCACCTCAGCTCCATGAATTCCCGTAAGGTCCCATATTCCTCCTGCATACGCTGGAATCCATGCTGATAAAACGCTTCCCGTTTGTCCTCTCTGGTTTCAAATTTACTGATACATGGCATATGAGGACGTAAAATAAATATCTTTCCTTCCTCTGCCAGCCGTTCCATCTCTTCCTTCTGGGTCTGATACACATCTGCCCGATGAAGCAGGGCATCCGCAAACTTCGGATACTGTTTACCATAAGCCGCCTGAATCAACAGCTTATACTTATTATAATCAGTAGGAATCTCCGTTCCGGTCTTTGTCATTATAATAACCACTTTATCGCAGCCCTGATCAAAGGCATGCTGATAGGGTATGGAGTCTACCAGACTGCCATCCATATAGGCGTTTCCATCCATTTCCACCGGAACAGAAAGCAGCGGCACTGAACAGGAGGCCTTTACCGCTGTCAGGGTATGCTCGTCCTCTCCTGCACCATTAATATACTCTGCCTCTGCGGTATTGCAGTTTACCACTACAATTTCATGCTCCACCTGTGTATTCCGGTGAGCGTCAAAATCATAGGGGAACTGATGGTAGGAAAATTCAAAAATCATCTTCTGGAGATTCAGATAGCTTCCGGTCTTAAGGAGCTGTCCCAAACCATAGTAAGCATCCTTTTTTCCGGGACTGATGACTTTCTTTGTCCTGCCGCGCTGACCGGATATATAGTTCATCAGATTTCCCGCCCCTGCCGAAACTCCGGCTATGTAATCAAACTCTATCTTCTCATCTAATAAAAAATCCAGGGCACCTGCCGTAAATAATCCCCGCAGGGCACCGCCTTCCAGTACCAAGCCTGTCTTCATGTCTTTTCATCCTTATCTATGTATTTCATTACTTCCAATTCTTTCAAATCCCGTTATAAGGAAAAGAACGCTGTGGAAAGTATCATAATCCGTATAATATAATAAGCAAAGGCAGTGATGACCAGACAATTACTGCAAAAAATAATTATCCCTGAGGTCACATGAAACCGCCGGAATCCTGTCTCCTCATTCAGCACCTCCGTGCGTATGACCGGATAAGAAGCCGGTGCCGTCAAAATCGAAAAAACAGATACCCGAAATCCCTTGACTCCCCGCATGATCACAAAGCAATCCACCAGCAACAGCAGCAGAGGTATCCCTACAACAAGGAAAAAAATCAATACAGCTATGGCTGTGCTCTTCATGCAGTCAAATAATTCCATATCCGAATACACCGAATCTGTCGGAAAAAACCATCCGTTCACATTAAAAAAAATCATGCAGGGAAACACTATGCATGAAATAATGTTGGTACATTCAAATAAATATACGAGAACAGGATTCCGTTTCATTTTCTTTACCCTTTTCTTATGTAGCTTTCCTTTGCCTTGAACTCTCTGCCACAGGCAGATGAATCAATTATAGCTTTCTTTTTATTTTCTGTAAAGCTTATCTTTCGAAAAGAAAGAGACTCCGGCGGGGAACCGGAGCCTCATGGATAAAGGGGAGGATCGTAGGTCTTTTCCATTGAAAAGAGCTTACGCTGTTAATCTAATAAGTTACTACTTATTGGATTACTTATAG
>JAIECC010000010.1 GCA_029068665.1 Lachnospiraceae bacterium | reverse complement strand
CCCCCCCATTTTTTATCACCCCGAAGCCGCCAAACCCCCCTTCTGCCTTTCTCGTTGGCTCGGAGTTGTGTATAAGTGACAGTTACAAAGGTAATATAGGAAATGATAAACATGGAATCTCCAAGATTCATTGCCATAATCAGTGCAATAATCAAAAACAGAATTAACAATTTCATCTGATTTTTCATTAATAAATAATCCTTTATTATTAATCCTCTCATAATTTATTCACCTCGAATCATTAATGTAATAATATCATCAATAGAACCTTTTTCTGCAACAATGGAAGGTTCATTTTCCCTGTAATACTGAATCTGATTGGTCAGGCAGGTATAGCCAAAGCCCTCCTTATGGCTTTTCACAATATAGCGCTTATCCAGCCTCTGAAAATCAGCTTCTGACATCTTTAATGTGCCATAGCGGCTTAATATCACATCCGTGTCTTCATGAAAAATAATGTTTCCCTGATGAATCATATATAAATCATCACAAATTCCCTCTAAATCACTGGAAATATGAGAGCTGATTAAAATCGACCGTTTTTCTGTTTCCATATAGTCCCGCAGTAAATCCAACATTTCGTCCCGCACGATTACATCCAATCCAACTGTAGGTTCATCCAGAATCAACAGCTTCGCTTCATGGGAAATTGCAAGCAGTAAATGCAGCTTTGCTTTCATACCTGTGGAGAATTCTTTCAGTCGTTTATTTAACGGTAATTGGAATCGCCTGCAATACTCCATAAATTCTTTTTCGTGAAATTGATGATACATTCCCTTCATAATCCGACTGATATCCCCAATCGTAAAATAAGAACTAAAACCGGAATCTGACAAGACTACCCCGATTCGCTCCCGTTCCTTTGCTGTTAATTCTGTAACATCCTTACTATCAAACTGTATATGTCCCTCATCCAGAGAAATCAGATTCAGAATCGCTTTAATCGTTGTACTTTTCCCGGCACCGTTGGGACCGATAAACCCGGTAATCCTTCCTTCCGGTATCTCCATGGAACATTGTAACTGAAAATCTCCGTATTGCTTTTTTATATTATCAATCCGTAACATCATGTCAAATCCTCCAATACCAATTGATATAATTCTGTTAATTCTTCACCGCTCATGCCGCAGCTCCGTCCCTTTCGGATTGCCTGCTCCAGCAATTGCTCTACTTCCTTCTTCTTTTCCTCCAGCATGATTTCCTGATTGGCACAGGATACAAAGCTTCCTTTCCCATGAATGGTGGTAATAAATCCTTCTGCCTCCAGTTCATCATATGCCTTCTTCACGGTCAATGCACTGACCTTAATATCCTTGGATAAGGTCCGCACTGACGGAAGCAAATCGTTTTCCTTCCACTCCCCCTTCATGATCTTATCCTTGATCTGAACCATAATCTGTTCATAAATCGGCTGAAGAGAGGAATTGTTTATAATAATTGTCATGTATTTCCCTCCTTGTACAAACAGTATATAACAGTATGTAACTGTTGTCAACTGTTTTATACTGTTTATCCAATAAAATATCCCATAGATTTCTCTTTCATAGAAAAATCTATGGGATTATTATTTGTTTAAGCC
>JAIECC010000001.1 GCA_029068665.1 Lachnospiraceae bacterium | reverse complement strand
TAATCATTCTCCTCCTGATAAATCCTTTTATTTTTTTATTAGAAAATTGCTTTTCACTTTTTCCAAAAATTCCAACGCTTCTCTTTCTGTACAACTCTCCGTGCTATTTCCGATGATTTTGTAAATTTCCTCCCGACCGGTAGTTGTAAATACAGCCAGAAAAGAATCATTACGAAAACATTTTATACCATCTATAAATTCAACCGCTTTTCCAAATTTCTGTGCTTTCTCTCTAATATCTTTATTTAATATCGGATAATACTGATACTGAATGATTTCATTGTCGGGAACAATAACACTTCTCTCTTGAAATGCGTTTGTTAAAATGCGATTAAAATCTTTCATGGTGGTAAGTTTATCAATCACTTGCGGTGATATTCCCTCCCCGGAAATCATAAATACATTATGTACGCTACGATCAAAATCATTATAATACATAAAATATGGCTGTTCCTTCTCTTCGTCATATACAACGTGGGCATGGTCGCTGAAAATAACTTTAAACATTTTTTCATCAATAAAATGGTTGAAAAAATTGACTTCAAAATCAACATAATCCAGACAATCTTGAAATTGTTCTTTTAATAAGTCCAATTGACAACTTTCACGCAATCCCATTTCTGAAAATATCATTTTTTGAGGCATCACCGTATGATAGCCACATAAAAACGGAACATGCAATTCTGTTGCTGCATCTAAAAAATGAACACATGGCTCCTCTTTATCAGCCATCTCACATACCATATTCCACAATTCCTCACATAAGCAAACTCCTCTGTGATATTCCACATCTTCATCTATAGCAATGGGCGAATACGCATCCGAATAATACATGTTTATATGATAATTATCCTGGTGCAATTTATTTAGAAACTCAAACTCATCCAAGCGGAAGCTGATTCTCTCATACACATTTCCTTCCATAGGCAGTTTTCCTGTAATGATTGAATACATACTCTCATAAGTAACCGGAGCAGTGGCATTCATATTTACAAAACATGCACTTTCTTGACTGATTTTTTTTAACATGCGAAATGTTCTCTCTTTTTCCTCGTACCAGTCACAGGCCCTAAAAGCATCTAAGAACAACAATAACACATCCTCTGTTTTTTTCTTAGTTTTTGCTTCTATTTTCTCAAAAAATTGATTTAACTCCTCCAGCAGCTTTTCCATCCGGGAATAATCCGGATACTTTTTTTTCACATACTCCTCAATGAACTTCAAAATATAAGGAATATCTCGTATTGCCACATATTTTTGAATCAGAGTTTTCAATTCTTTTCCGCTTTGTTCAAAATCAGCACAATTATCATACTGCAGTTTCTGCTTATAAATATCTATATATATAGAAG